>JBIJCS010000220.1:0-7722 GCA_044344575.1 Pirellula sp.
GACGTCATGAAAGTGTTTTGGGGATTGCTTTCGTTAACTTGGTATTGGCGGAAGTGGACATGGGTCGGGGAAATTTTTTGGAGGCAGAAAAGCGACTATTGCAATTGGAGAGGCTATACCGACGCGAAGGGTTAACGGATGACTTGATCGCTGTCTCCAGTCAGCTCGGAGTGGTGTTCCGTCATTTGAAGCGATATGAGGAAGCAGAAGCGATGCAGCGCAGGGTGCTTGATTTAGTTCAAGAAGCCGGCCATGGTGATGGGATTGCCTCCACGTTTGAAGAATTAGGGGAAATCAAAGCGGCGTTGGGTGACTGGGATGCGGCCAGGAAGAATTATGCGATGGCGGTCGAAGGGTTTCTGCGAATTGGGGTGATGCATCGCGTTGAAGATATCCAGGGCAAGATGGAACGGCTTGGAAGCTAGCAATTCCCTTGTGCTAGCTTTGGATTCCACGGTGAGTGACTCTACCGACGTTGACGACTAAACCATGGTTATCGGGACGGTTCAATAGGTTGGTGGTTCAAGTCCGATAGAAGCAGTGGGGGGAGTTCCCGCCTCGATTTTCGAGGATTTGCTGGCATCGGAAAGTCAATATGAGCAGAAGCGTACCGAAGGGCCAAGTTAGTGTAGTCACGCTGGTGCGTGGAGAGGAGCACTATGTGTTTGTGTTCCAGCCACAGAAGCGGACGGAGTTGTTGCGTCTGCTTGGGCGGTACGCGGCGGATCCGAACTTGTCGTTCAATTGGTATGATGCTGCGGTACTTAGTCAGCGGATTCGTGAGATGATGCCTGCGGAGTTGCCTGCGGAGTCTAGGCCTCTTCATTCTGTGGAGACAACGGACAGTGGCGACGGATTTGAGCCTAACGCGTTTGGTTCGAGTGTGCTCGACCGCACGGAGATGCGTTGGAAGTCTACTAGGGGTGGACGGTTCTTTTCTGCAAGAGATCGGCTTGATTATCCGTCGGGTGAGACGGAGTAGAGGCCTCTTAGGCCTTAGGCGAGAGGCGTTAGGCGTTAGGCCTTAGGCGAGAGGCGAGAGGCGAGAGGCCAATTCGATAAATCGACGCTGGCTCGTAGCCACCGCTCGCCAGACGGTGGATGATAGCTCTTGGAACCAATCGAACGATCGAATTGGCGGCCAATCAGGTGTCGATCGGATTCGACTTGGGAAAGCCGGAAACCGGGGTTGCTTGGGCGAAGCCTCGCACCCATATACCTTGAGTGGGGTGCAATCTCACCAGTCTGAAATCGGGGAGGCTTGCGAGCATCTCGATGGTTGGCCCGAAACGGTTTTTCATTGCATGGATGATTGTTTGGAATTCGGCGTTGTCGCGAGGGATTTCGCTTATGTCGCAGTCGTAGCTTAATCGCTTGCGAGCAAAGAGGTTGACCGATTCTTTCTCATCGGCAATGAGCATGATGTGGCATCGCCCGGTTGCGATGAGGTTGGAAGTATGTTTTGCCAGTTGGCTAATCAGGATAAAGAAATCACCTTCGGCTTCGACAAAAGGAGCGTAACTTGCGTTAGGTTGTCCATCACCTGAGACGGTTGCAAGCGTTAGGGACTTTAGGTGTTGGACAAAATGACGTAACTCTTCGTCTTGGGAGATCGCTGGTGTCATGAGAAGTTAGTGTATTGAGTTTCGGTTACCGACGAGATTGCGTTGGGTCTAGATGGAGTTGGGCTCAAGGTCATGTAGCCAAGCGTCGACTTCGGCGTCTGTGGGCATTCGCCAATCACCGCGTGGGGAGAGTGAAACGGAGCCAACTTTTGGGCCATCGGGAACGCAGGTGCGTTTGAATTGGGATGTGAAGAATCGTTTGAGGAATACGAGAAGGGTTTTTCGAATCTCTTCTTGGGAATACGGACGGTCAAATTGGGCTTGGTCAGCAAGCAACAGGATTCTGCGGGGTTCGGCACCGGAGCGAACGAAGTGATAGAGGAAGAAATCGTGTAGTTCATACGGCCCAATGGAGGCTTCGGTGGACTGGACGATTTTTTGATCTGCGGAGAGTGGAAGTAATTCGGGGGTGATGGGTGTATTGAGGATATCGATCAATATTTCCCGGACGGGTGGTTCGACGAGATGATCGGCGACGTAGCGGACGAGGAATTTAACGAGTGTTTTCGGGACGGAGCAATTCACGTTGTACATGGACATGTGGTCGGCGTTGTAAGTGCACCAACCGAGAGCGAGTTCGGACATATCTCCTGTTCCGAGAACGAAGCCGCGATTCATCAGTAGCATGGTCCGCATGCGGGCTTGTACGTTTTCAAAAACCAAATCGGAGCGATTATTTTCGGGAAGGTTTTCCAGTTTCCTTTGGAGTGTTTCGGCAGAGAGGCCTTTGAGAGGGATTCCGAAGGGGTTGTGACTGAGAGCGAGGAAGGACTCGAAGCAGTTGCTACGAATATCGATGGTTTCGGAGGATACACCGAGGAGTTGCATGAGGCGTTCTGCGTTGGATTGCGACTTGCGTGTGGTGCCAAAACCAGGCATTGTCATGCCGAGGATGCGAGAAGTGGGGGTTCCGATTTGTTTGCACATTGCGACCGCGACGAGCAGTGCAAGGGTGCTGTCGAGTCCACCGGAGACACCGATTGTCCAGGGGATGGAGGTCGGGAGGCGCGACACACGTTTGGCTAGTGCGGCGCATTGGATTTCGAAGACTTCTGCGCAGCGTTGGTGTAGTTCTTGGGTGGATTTCGGAACGAAAGGGTGTGGGTCGACGAATCGGATTAGGTTTGAGGGAACGGTGGTTGTTTCGAAGCCGAGGGTTCGATAGGAGGTTTGGGAGCGATTGCGAGCACCTGGTATTTGGTGCATGGTTTGGAAGGCTCGGCGATCGCGATCGAGTCGATCGAGGTCGATATCGGAGGTTGCAAAACTGGTAACACCGTCGGCTTGGTCTTCTTGTCGAATGGACAAACCGGTACCGATCCGTTGTGATTCGGCGAGGATGGTTCCATTCTCAGCGATTATGCAATGGCCGCCGAAGACGAGGTCGGTGGATGATTCGGTTGGCCCACTGCTCGCGTAAGCGTATGCGGCCAAGCATCGCGCGGACTGGGTGGAAACAAGTTGTTTTCGGTAACCGGCTTTTGCGATGGTTTCATTGCTGGCGGAGAGATTGAGCAGGACATTAGCACCGGCGATCGCATGGTAGCTGCTTGGGGGGATCGGTACCCAGAGGTCTTCGCAGATTTCGATTGCGACGCGAGCAGTTCCGCATTGGAAAAGGAGGTCCGTACCAAAGGGAACTTGGCCGTATCCCTTCAGATCGATTTCAGGAGGGAGAGGAACACCATCGATGCCGGGTTGGAACCAGCGGGCTTCGTAGAATTCTCCGTAGTTCGGAAGATGGGTTTTGGGAACGAATCCGAGGATTTTCCCACCGCTCAGTGCGGCGGCAACATTGTAGAGTCGCCCCGAGATACTCAGAGGTAGTCCGACGACAAGAAGTTGCTGTTGGACTTGGTTGGCAAGTGCGATCAATTGTTGTTCGCACTCGCGCAGGAGTCGGTGTTGGAGAAAAAGTTCCCCGCAAGTGTAACCGGATAGGCAGAGTTCTGGGAACAGGAGAACATCGGATGTTCCGAATGCCTGCATCGCGCGTTCGATTGCCAAACGGTTGGATTTCGGATCAGCGACACTCGTGGGGTGCGAGAGGGCAGTGATCCGAAGAAAGCCTGCGGGGTGCATGACAATGGGTCCTTAGCAAACACTTGTAAACATGAAAGGTTAACGTGCCGGGCTGCGATGGAAATGGACATGTTTCCATTTTCCTTGTTGCCGGTGCCAAACTCGGGTTTCTTCCATTGCGACTGAAACTGGTTTGCCATCGGCGATTTTTTGCGTTAAGCGAACGTATGCGATGATTGCAACGTCCCCCATGACGCGGATATGAGGGGCGACGATGGTCGATTGCACGGGCAGGGGTTTAGCGTTTGTGTTGCTGGAGGGAAGATCAAAGTAATACTGATGGAAGTCTAGGCCATGGACCAAGTGCCCGAGGGCTTCTGGTTCAAAGCAGGACAGTGACGGGCAGCATAGTTCTTGATAGGTGTCCCAGTCACCTTCGGTGATGCAAACGAGGAGTTTTTGGGTGAGTTCGAGGATGGTGTCGCGGTCGGATGCAGCTGGCATAGGAGCGGTGGATTTGTAGAAAGGGTAATGAATCGAATCGCTGTGCATTGTAGTCGATCCAAGCGAATTCGCCGTGACGCGACGGGGCAAGCTCAGCTCAAAAACGTCTGAAAAGACTGGAATTCTTCATGGTGTGACCAAAGGTGTCCCATCGCAGAGTTAGAATGACAGCAATTACTAATTGAAGGGTTTGGATGAAGGTTGGGTACATCATGCATCGAGCGTATGCATTTCTGGTTTCACCGAGGCGGACGGTCAGTCTTGTGCCTTCGGCGCGAGGTGGACGGATTGAGTGGAATGAAGATCTGGCGGGATTGTTTAGCGAGTTGCTGGTCGCATCGAAATTAGAAAAGCAAACTTTGGTTCATTTGCTCTCGGATGACGAGCAGACGCGACCGTATCGCAGTGGGTTACGAGAGGATTTATTGTGTTTGGCGTATGGGGAGGAGTTGGATAGCGATCGTTCGGCTCAGGAGATTGCATCGCGATTGAGCTTGTCGATGGATCAGCGGTCGGCGAAACAATCGTTATTGGTGATGGTAGTCGATTCTTGGCGAGGGGTTCGTCGAACTATTTTTTGGTTGTTTCCTCAAGATGACGTCTTTCGTTTGGAGAGTCATGGAACGAGGAATGCACTATCGGTATTAGGGGATGTTTTTAGTAAGTCATCGGCTTGGCGCAAGGCAGCGATGTTTTGGGGTGCGCGGAGTGCTCAAGGGTTTCGTACTGGGCGAGTGATCGATATTCAGACGAGGCGAGTGGATGAGGGAGCTGCGGATTTTTGGATGCGATTGTTCCTTCACGCCCAAGTCGCATTGGATCCTAAGAATGCGACATCGCAGTTAGCAAGTTACTTGAAAGATGCTTTTGAGTCATCGAGCGGCCCACAGCGCGATCAGTTATACGCAGCGATTGTGGGGTTGCCTCATTCCCCCGAAAAGGCTTGGACGTTTCAGCAAATTGCAGAACGATATCTTGACGAAGAGCATCAGGATGGGTTTCTGAATTTGATTCCAGAGAATGTGCGTCAAAGTGCTTTTGAGATCGATTCAACCCTATTTGAATCCAAGCTCAACATCCGGGTTTTTGAGACGCAGGATGGAGTGTGGATTTCGGCTCCGAACTCGGAGATTGGGCGTTCGGTGCGTGTGGTGCAAAAAACGAATCGGATCGTGGTGGATGGAATGATCAAGAATCAGAGCGTCAGGTCGCGTCATGTCAAATGATCCAGGTTTGTCACGTGCTGTACGATTAGCGCTATTGCAAGAGGCCGCAAAGAACATGCAGTTGCAGTTTCGGAGCGTTCTGTTTGAGAAGGATCCTTCGGCGCGCAACATTCGGTTTCAGGTCGATCCTGAGCGGTTGGAGGCTGGGGGTAGAACTGCGTTAGTGGCTACGATGGAGTACGATTGCCATGACGATACGCATTACGATACGCATTACGATAAGCAGTACGATAAGCAGTACTACGCTGTGCTTGAGCGACTGCGTGCGAGTTATCCATTGGAGATTATCGAGACTGGGATCAAGTTCGAGAACTCGGATGTGCTCTCTGCAATACGGGTTGAAGCGATGTTATCTCCATTGGCCTTGCCGGCTGGATGGGAGCAGTATCCGGAGCTTCCGGCGACCTTCGAACTGACGATTCGCTTGATGGAGCCTTTGGAGACGATCCCATTTCCGAGCGTTGAGCTTACCGACGGACCAACACAGTCTGGTGAGTGGACGAACGCAGAGGATTCAGCGAGTGAGCAACCACTTGTTGAGGGTTCGCAAGGAGAATCCGAGATTCGCGAGTTAATTTTTGTGATTCACGGAATACGAGATCGCGCGCGTTGGCAGAGTCGTGTCAAACGACTGCTTGAGGAAATCGATGGGGTCAAAGTGATTCCGATTCGTTATGGGTACTTTGATCTATTGCGGTTTTGGTTTCCGTTTTGGACAAGGCGAGGGCCGATTGAGCGAACGCGTGTTGAGATACAGATCGGTCGTAACACGTATCGAGCCGAACGCTATTCGATCATTGCACATAGTTTTGGGACGTATGCTGTTTCGCAAGTCATCGCTGATACACGAGACTTGGTATTACATCGATTGGTGTTATGCGGCAGTATTCTTGATCGTGCGTATCCTTGGGAGGTGATCAAGGGTCGCATTACCGATCGTATCGTCAACGACTATGGAACGCGGGATATATGGCCGCTGATGGCAAGGAAGCTCAGTTGGGGATACGGGGATACGGGGCGTTATGGATTTGGTGGTGCGTTGGTTCAAGACCGGTCGCACAATCTACGGCATAGTGATTTCTTCGAGGAGGCTTTTATCAAGATGTATTGGCACCCGTTGTTTGAATCGAGTGCCTTTGTGGAATCGCATTGGGAAGAGATCGCTCCCGCAGAGCCTTGGTGGTTTGAACTCCTGTTTTCGCTGCCTTGGAAGACGACGATTGTCGCGGGGGTACTCGCTGGAGTCATTTGGTGGTTTGGCAGATTGGGATAGGCTATTTCTTGATTCGATTCAGGAAGATCAGCAAGCAGCTACCGTCGTCGATAACGTTCAGTCCTGCTTGGCGTGCCAATTGCCCTGCCTCGGGATCTTCTGCCCCCGGCTGCATCCACACGGATCGGACACCCAACTCTATCGCTTGTTGGACGATTTCGCGAGTGACTGCAGGCGGGGTCACGATGGAAACGGCTTGTGGTACGACGGGTAGGGAACGGAGGTCGGGAAATGCGGCGTTTCCTTCGACGATGGATTCACGAGGGTTCAGAGGATAAACATCACGTCCAGCATCGCGGAGTGTGCGGAAGAGGATGTTGCCGTACTTTTCGCGTTGAATTGAAGCTCCAGCTACGGCGAACGAGTGAGCTTGTAAAAACGCATCGCGGTTTTCTTGGGTGACTGGTGAACTTGGATGGTTAGTATGTTGGTTCGTCATAGAAATATTGCGGCTTGGGGAGTGCAAGCGTCGTAGCGAGGAGGTTTTCAGTGAACTCAGCGGTTGTCGCGGTAGGCCTGATGGCATTCGATGCATTTGGATTGGATGGTGTTCCAATTGTTTCGAAGTGCTTGGACGTGAGTTTCAGAGAATCTCGGATGGTTGGGTTGGTGAAGCATCTGTTCGATGCGCCAAGCTGCTTGGTGGGAGTCACTGAGCATTGCTTGGTAGTCAGAGGGTTGTGCGTTGTTAGAACCGAGTCGAAGCATTTCTTCGAAGTGTTCTCGAAGCAGAACGGATTCGTGGGGGAAGTCGGTTGTTGGGTGGCTCGATTCGATGGGAGTGATCAGTTGCCACTGAGAGTCTGCTAGTTTCTGTAGCTTGATGAAGGAATGTTCGAGTTCTACCATTGCATCGACGAGAGGAGGCGTTTGTGCGGTCGAGGGGAAGTTGGCTGGGATGGTGGCAAGGTATTCGCTGGGGATGAGGGTTGTGTCTTTTACCGAACGGACGAGACCTTTGTACTTGGGGTTGGTTCCGGCGAGTTGCAGAACGCGTTCGGCTTGGGTTGGATCGATTTGTCCGGAAGCTTTGCAGGCAGCGGCGGTGGCGGCGGGGCTACGATGTTTGCCG
>JBIJCS010000629.1:0-2649 GCA_044344575.1 Pirellula sp.
GTGGGATATGAACATACTGCATGGAGACCAAGTCTGCTGCTTTTAGGTCCGGTTTTGCTCCATCGACGCTGAGAATGGTTTTGATACCGAGGGACTTGAGTTCTTGGAAAGCTTCGGGGCCTTCGGGTAGTCCACCGGAAAAGACATTGGGTGTGACTTGGATGAGGTTTGGAAGATGTTGCGAGTTGTGTTTACGTGGAAGTGTGGGTTCGGAGACTGTGGGTTCGGAGACTGTGGGTTCGGAGACTGTGGGTTCGGAGACTGTGGGGGCTGGAGAGACTTCGGGGGATTGAGAGAGAGCTGGGATGAATGGGAGACAGAGAATAAAGAGAGTGCCGAGCAGAGGGAGTTGAAAGATCTTTGCGCGCTGGGAGGCGTAGAGAGAGCGCGGCATAGGAGATTTTCCAGAGAAAAGGATTGCAGTAGTTTCGCTATCCGTATTGTAGCGTGAGTCCAATAAAAAAAGGGAGCCTTTGTGGCCCCCTTTTTTTCGTCGGACATGTTCCCAAGGCTCATTGGGAGTTATTGATACCAGCTGGTGGAGGATTCCCACTTGATTCCAGCGGTGCGGGTTGGGGAGATCGCGTCGTTTTCTTGGATATTGGAAGCGATGTACCAGGATTCGATCGAAACGCCACCGCTTGCAGAAACAACAAAGTTTTGAGCGGTTTGCACGAAGCTGATTTGCGGATCGAGTGCTTGTGCGACGTCGAACTTTACGGTGGGCAAGTTCGCTTGTTCACCCAAGAGGGCTGAGAGGTTGCAACCGGCGGCGGACTGCATGTTTTGCGATTCGATAAGAGCAGCGATGACACAGAGGTCCATCACGTTGCGGAGTTCGCCGAAGACGGTATCTTTCACAGCGAGTTCGTTCATTTTGGTGGTGAAGTTGTCGGCCCATTTCTTGGCGATTTGATCGACTTTGCCGGTTTGCTTGGAAGCACCATTCGCATCGAATGCGTCTTGTTCGGTTAGGGTCTTGATGCGTTGCCCGCTGATTTTCCAGGCGAGTTTATCTTTGCTGTGGCTGATCGCGTCGTAATCGCAGGCCATCCAGAAACGGCTTTGGAGTTGTGTGGAAGCGTTGGCTTTGTTTTTAACCATTTCAAGATAGCTAGGCAGACCGGCGACTGGGGCTTTGGCAAGGTTCATGCCATAGAGTTTCATTCGGTAGTCCGCTGCGAGGATGACGCGAGCCATGTGGCTATCTTCTGGGATGCCGGAAAGTTTGATTTGTTGAGGTCCAAACGCTTTTGCAAGGACGGAGGCGAGTTGCGTTGGTGGGGTGTTTCCGCCGTAGGTTCGAAGTGCTTGATTGAATTGACGAACACCTTGTTCGGTTGGTTCGATAGAGACCGAGACGCCACCATTGCGAGCTTGGCTGACGTAGCGGAAGGCGGTTACGAGGTCATCGAGATTAACGATTGGGTTTCCGGAGACTTTGCCGACAAGGGAGCCTTGAGGTCCGATTGTCCAAGGTTCTGCTGGGCCGGCGAGAACGATATCTTGTCGTTCGGGGTAGAGCATCACGTAATCGATGCGGGTCAGCCCACCGAGGCAGTGGACTTCTTCAGGGATAGGCTTGCCGGCCTTTTGAGCGTCGACAAGGATTTGTTGGATCCCTTTGAGGGAGATTAGTCTCAGGTCGGTTTGTTTTGCCAAGTCACCTTGGGCACCGGCCATGGTCCGTCGAAGTTGTTCGAGGTTTTTCGATTCTTCTTCTGGGGCGAGGGTTCGCAGGACACCTTCGGCGTCGATGAGTACACCACCGACACCTTGGCCACCGTTAAAGGCGTTGAACTGAGCGTTGACGTTCTCAACGGAAAACGAACACGCAGCCACTGCAAGGGCTAGGGAGCGAGGCATCCACGACTTGGCCAAGCTCGACAATTGAAAACGCATGATCATACTCCGTTAAAACACGAAAAGTCTTTGCTGTAAGTTTGTGCTACGATGGTAGTCTATGACGACAGGTCAGGCGTGAGTTTTCTGTCTAAGAAAACGCCTACCGACGATTCTTAGTGTATTTCAGCCTTTTTGCGATGCAACCAAACCGTCACTCCGCCTACCTAATTATTCGCCAAGGAAACCGGTGGACGGATGTTTTCCGGCTAGAGGGGGGGCAAAGGCTAGTCATCGGACGGGCTTCGTCGAACGAAATCCCGGTGGCGGACGAACGGGCCAGTCGCCGTCACGCCGAGATTTATTCGGAGGCTGGGGCGTGGTTCCTCCGAGATCTCGGATCCCGCAACGGAACCCTCCTCAACGGGTCGAAGATCGACGTACCGACCCCGCTTTCCCCAGGAAATCAAATAGTAGTCGCATCATGCCGGATGACGTTTGTATTGTCTTTAACGGATTACGTGCCCCCGCCGAACGATCCTGACGGTGCTAACGATTCTCCCGCGTCGCAAACGCAATCGGAATTGCCCCCTTCGATCACCCACCGTAAGAGCAAGGCGGCGATGCTCGACGCAGAGGGGGATATTGTGCGTGGGGGTGCCGTCAGTGATCGGGTGGGTCTGCGAGTATTGAAACTGGCGTTTGAGTTAGCTCAACAAAGTTCGATCGATCAGGCTTGTGAGTTGGCGCTAGAGTCTCTTTTGGAGGCAACGGGTTGCCAGGCGGGTGGGGTTGTGCGGTTTGAGT
>JBIJCS010000608.1:0-2817 GCA_044344575.1 Pirellula sp.
TGATGAACGCGAAGAGTGGTCTTTGCCCGGAAGACTGCCACTACTGCAGTCAATCCAAAATATCCGACGCGCCAATTCCGAAGTACTCGATTCTCAGTCGAGAGAAGTTGCTCGATGGTGCGCGTGTAGCGGCGGAGCGGCAGAGCAAAACGTACTGCATCGTCATTTCTGGACGCGCACCGAACGAGCGTGAGATCAAGGCAATCGAAACCATTGTTCCTGAGATCAAAAAGCAATACGGTCTGAATATCTGCGCGTGCTTGGGTCTCCTGAATGAATCCCAAGCCCAGCGATTGGCTGCCGCTGGGGTGGACAAAGTCAACCACAACCTCAATACGAGCCAAGACTACTATAAGGAAATTTGCACCACCCACACCTTCGAGGATCGCATGGAGACCCTCCGTAATGTCCGCAAAGCTGGATTGCAACTTTGCAGCGGTGGAATCATCGGGATGGGGGAAAGCCGCAAGGATATTGTTGACATGGCTTTTTCGCTTCGCGAACTCTCCGTCGAATCGATCCCCTTGAACTTTTTGCATGCCATCGATGGGACTCCGATGGAGCACCAAGAGTACCTAACCCCTCGCGACTGCATTAGAGCCTTAGCGATGGTGCGGTTTGTGAACCCCTCAAGTGAGTTGCGGATTGCTGGGGGACGCGAACGTCACCTTCGTTCGCTGCAGCCTTTGGGTTTGTATATTGCCAATAGTTTGTTTGTAGGCGATTACTTGACGACGCAGGGGCAAGCACCCAGTGAAGACTATCAAATGATTGCCGACCTTGGTTTCGAGATCACCGGTCAAGCGACCGGGCCCGAGGGGCACTCTTGCACTGCAGGAGCTTGCGCTGGATCCGAGGCACAAGGTTGTTCAACGCAAGCCAATTCCTGTGGGGCTTCGAATCCGGGTTGTTGCGGCTGATCCATGCACCTTTCCAAGTGAATGTTCAGCAACCGCATCTTGTAGCGACCGAACCTTTAACTGATTGATTTACCCTAATCCAATAGAAAGATCACCCCAATGCCTAAGCTCACCGTGGAAGGACATGGAGAATTCGATGTACCTGCAGGCAAGCGTTTGATTCTCGCATTGCGAGAAGAGGTCGGTAGCGACCAGCTTCACGCTTGTGGAGGCAAAGCGCGTTGCACGACGTGTCGCGTCGAATTCCTTTCTGGCGAGCCGACAAAACAGACGGTTGCCGAGAAAGAGATTTTGCAAGCGCGAGGGGTGCAGAACGCACGGCTCAGTTGCCAGATCACTTGCGATCAAGATATGTCGGTGCGGATCATTAGTCGGTTGGAGGGTTCGGGGCGTAAGGACTGCGGGAGTCCATGTGCACAAGACATCGAGCCGCAACCGGTTCAATGGGTGTCGTAGAGATCCGTTCGTGGATTTCCACCTTGGGAGCTCTAGCAAGGTTTCCATAGAACTGTTGAGCCCCTGAGCGGTTTTGCGATAGGGGGTGTGGCGATGATAGAAGTGGGCTACGTTTCGAATCTACTTTCTGCTGCTAGGTAACTGAGCCATGTCGTTCGTCGATAACCCGGTTCTTCAACGCGAATTATTGACAAATTTGCGTGCGCCCAGGGCTTTCGTACTTTTGTTGGTTTATCAGTTGGTGCTTGCGGCCGTCGTAGCGATCGCGTACCCCCGGGATACTCGCATTGACTTGACCCGTGAGTCTGCGTCGGCCCAGCGTTTGGTCGAGTTTTTTTTCGTGGGACAGTTTGCAATCGCGTCCTTGATGGCCCCGAGTTTTACCGCTGGTGCAATCACCGGAGAGAAGGAACGCAAAACGTACGAGATGCTTTTAGCAAGCCCCTTGCGGCCATGGCGGATCGTAGCGGGAAAGCTGATCGCAGCGCTGACCCATCTTGTGGTTCTGATCATTGCTTCCCTGCCCATTATCATGCTGTCGCTACCTTTGGGAGGTGTGTCGATCTATGAGTTGCTTGCTGCTTATGTTGGCTTGCTTTTTTCCATTTTCTTGTTTGGTTCTATCAGTGTGTTTTGCTCGTCGTATTTCAAGCGAACCTCGTCTTCGTTGGTTGTTAGCTATGTTTTCATTTTGCCATTGTTGCTTATCGGGATCTTTGCATGGAGTGCATTGGAAAGTAACGCGGAACTACGGTTGGTTATATGCCTAACGCTTGTGCCACTTTTTTGTACCCTCGTGAGTCTGGTGCTTCTTGCTGTTGCGGCGAATCGACTGCTTTATCCGCCTGACATCGGTAGTCAGGGGAACGAAGTTGTTGATCTTGAGCAAGAGCAACGAGAGGCTGTGGGGTTAGTCATTCAGCGAGATCAGTTTCCGGACAATTTGTTCGCACCGCCCAGGCGCAAATCGCTTATGCGGGATGATGCGAATCCTGTTTACGACAAGGAAATGCATGCGGAGTTGTTCAGCCAAGGGACATTGATGTTGCGGTTGGTGATTCAGCTTTCGATGATCCTTGCGATTCCGCTGATGACAATTCAGTTGTTTTGGCGACCGAATCTTGCTTCGTACTACGTGAGTTACGTGTTGATTTTCAACATTCTTACTGCACCTGTTTTTACGGCGGGTACGATAACGGGCGAGCGGGAGCGACAGACATTGGATCTGTTGCTGACCACTACGATTTCGTCTTGGCAGATCCTTTGGGGCAAGTTGGTTTCTGGGTATCGTGTGTCGGCGGTGCTAACGGCATTTATCATGTTCCCTATGGTGCTTGCGTGCATCAATCCGGAGCTTGCTCGCAACTGGCCTGCGATGATTGCGTTCTTTGGTATTTGTATTGTGGCATCGGTTTTTAATTCCGTGCTTTCCTTGTTTGTC
>JBIJCS010000118.1:0-10345 GCA_044344575.1 Pirellula sp.
TTGGTAGAGGCACAGGTAGATCTCGAAGGACTTGTCGACGGTTCGGTTGGTGATTTTGGTCATCGCCTTGCCGAAGGGTTTGAAGTCGTTGGTTTTGGTTTGATCGGCTAGGATGTTTCGATCGACTAGGAACAAGATCCGTTTTTTGGTGCCCGACTTCCAAAGTCGCCAGATGATTTGGAAGGCGGTGTACGTTTTCCCTGTGCCAGTTGCCATCACTAGGAGGATACGGTTCTCGCCGCGAGCGATGGCATCGACGGTTCGATTGATCGCAATGCGTTGGTAGTATCGGGGTGATTTTTGGGATCCGTCGTCGTAGTAGTCTTGGGTGACGACGTCTTTCTGCTTATCTGTGAGACCTTTGGCGATGCAGTAGCGATTCCAAAGTTCGTCTGGGGTTGGGAATTGGTCGAGGGGTATTTCGCGAGTGACGGTCGAGCCTGTGGCTGTGCGATCGTGTTCGAGGAAAGCGTCGCCATTGCTACTGTAGGCGAATGGTACATCGAGGATTTCGGCGTATTCGAGGGCTTGTTGCATTCCCGCGCCGACGGAGTGCGAGTTGTCTTTGGCTTCGACGACAGCGATCGGGAGGTTGGGTTTATAGAAGAGCAGGTAATCGGCTTTTTTCGCTTGTCCGCGTTGGACGGTTTTACCATGGACGATGACGCGACCTTTGGTGAAGAAGGCTTCTTCGCGAATTTGGGACATCAAGTCCCACTTCTCGCATTTAAGGCCGACGAGAGCAGGCGTGATAAACTTGCTGCGGATGTCGGTTTCGGTCAGCTTCTTCTTGTCCATTTTTTGTTGTTCCGGGCAACTACGAAGTAACTGAGCCTAGCGCGCTTTATTTGCTGTTTGCTGTGCGACCGGCTTGGCTGCCTTCTTGAGTAACGTGTCCAAGTCCGTTCGCTTGAACAGCCGGTAGCCATTCATCGGATTCCGATGCATCAGGATCTCGCCAAGGGCTGCCCATTTGCGAAGCGTGTTGTGGTAAACGCCGAAATACTCGACCGCTTCTGCGGTGTGTATTTACTTCGACGCTTTGGTCATGGTCTTGGCCGCTTAAAAATTGAGGCGCGAATTTCGCAAGACTGGTATTTTAACTAACCCTACACGGTTTGAACAGCAAGACGTTATTCCTGGCCGATTCTGGCCTAACGCGGGAATTCATGGAAATTCCAGCCGAAGTGTGGTTGGAGAGCGATCGAGGTGTTCCGGTTTTCAGGGCTCCATGTGTGTCGTCGCACAGACGACTTTCAAATCCTCAACACACAGAGACGAACGATGGCCGAGAACGCCAAACCCAAGATCAACGCCGAGGCCGCATACGAGAACGCTCAAGGGGTCGTCCAAGACCTGGTAACGCGAATCGGCGAATTGCTATTCGACCTGTCCACAAACGCGTCCCTCGCGGTGGCGAGTGCGCCGTGCCCGAGCCTGCTGGTCTGTAGATTGACGGGCTAGCGTGAACGATTTAGCACACCGTCGCCACAAAAGTCCGCACGACGCTCGCCCATGCCATATCTCAAACCGTACCCGCGATCACCATCGAGACTCGCAACGCCACTAATGGCGACATCGAGCATCCCGAATTGGTCGGGCCTTAAAGCTCCACGAATCGCTAGCCACACGCACGGACTTTGCTAACGTCTCAAATGTGCGATCATCGATGATAGCGATGATTGCGTCTAGTTCTGGTACGGGCGCGGAATCGAGTAGCCTTGCAGCAATCCTTTGTGCTTGCGGCACGAGGCTTTGATCGACGCTGGGTACTGTCGAATCGTAGTCAACCATCTGTCGCGTCAGAACGCCGACGGTGTCGTTGGATTCAATCTTCCAGACTTGACGCAGACGGTTAGCTTTGGAGCTACTCGCATAGTTGTATTTGGGATCATCGATATCCCGTCGGACAACATCCGCTACGAATTCATGGAATGTCCGATTTGAGAAATCGAGCACATACCAACAATTAGTTGGCTCCGACAATCTCGCGGGCTTCGGGATCGGGCCGACGCTCAAACGGATCGGCAACGCTTTTGCGACCATCGCGTCGTAACATCGCAGCGGCTCGTCGTAGTCGAGACCCGCCCAGCTTTACATGAGCGAGTTTTCGTGAAACTAACATTTGACAGCAATTCGCTCGGTAGGGAGGTGCTGGGGATTTGCGTCTAAGGAGACAAGTCCCCATTTTGCAACGGTTTACGGCGGATTGATCCCGGCAAAAAGGTTTGCGTCTAAGCAAGCTCCTTAATCCTACATTGGAGCTTGTCAGTCACGGTGCGAGAAGCGTCATCATACTAATTTGGTGGCTCCTGCTGCTTTGAGGACCGTCAAGGTCGCCGTTCCACTCGCTCTTTAAAAGAGGTAAACTGGCGGGATGAACCCGTTACCATTCGATGAGAGTTTTCCGCACCTTGTTTCGTCACCGATCGTAGAATCGGTGGTTCAGTGGACTGCGCGGTCGTCGTTTGGGCCTCAGGATCTAGCTTGGCAAAGCCGATTTAAGGAACTCCTGCCTAACTTCCCGGTTTCTTTCCCGATTCACTCGCAGTCGATCGAAACGATGATCGTCGAAGACGGTAGTACCCAACAAACGGTCAATCGCCCCTGGCTCGGACTTCGCCTGGAAAGTGCAGACAAAAAATGGATAGTGCAAACTGATTATCAAGGTGTCGTCCTTAGCCGACTCCGACCGTACTGTGGTTGGGAAGAATTTGTCAGTCAGGGGCTGAGGGTTTGGGATGCGTACCGCGAGTGCTCAGAGCCAAGCGAGATTCAACGGCTCAGCGTCCGATCGATCAATGTTATCGAAATCAAATCATTCGATGATGTGCGAGTCTATCTTCAACATCCGCCAGAGTGTCTAGACAACGCTGATTTGCCAGCATCCGGCTTTATGTACCAAAGTTTCCATCGAATTCCAAATTATCCCTATCAGGTAAATGTAGTCAGGACGATTCCTCCCAAAAACCACGATAAAATTGGTACGCCTGCGCTCATTATCGATATAGACTCGATGACGTCGGAGTCGCATCTCGAACTCGACAGTTCCCCACACCATTTACTTGCCCTAAAATGGCTAAAGGATAAAACGTTTTTTAGTCTCATCACCCCAAAAGCCCTCGACGAGTTTAACAAATGACAAGAATCACGACCGGTTTTAGTGATGCAGCTCGAACGGTAAGTCAGGCGATGGAAATCCAATCAAGCGGCCTTCGATGTTCAGAGATATTTGGTCTTGATAGCCAATTGCGAGAAGAATTGGCTGATATCTGGGGAGAGTGCCAAGAGTCGAATTGGGATGGACACAATGGTCTGCCCGTATCGAGAGACACTTTGCGTGAGGTTTATCGTCTGCTTGAGGAGATACCGAAATACATCACTGCTCCAAGCCTTTCAGCTCATCCTGACGGGGCTATCGCGATGGAATGGTATCAGTCGAAGAATCGACAAATTGTCTTGAGTGTGGTCGATGGCGAAATTCACTACGCTGCAAAGTTTGGGGCAAATCGCCATCATGGCAGCTTCGCAATCATCGATGGTTGGCCAAAGTCATTGTTGTCTTTGATTTCAAAAATCTCAAAAACATGATTGATGAAGATAGTGTGCCCGCCATCGAACAAGACGAATTGCTTTCTCGCTGCGTCCTCTCCAGCAAATACGTTCGCGCCGCGACGTCCGGCGATTTGACTACAGGTCGAGTCAAAGCGGGTGCCTTTATTCCACATCCCCATGACGACCTTTCTGTTAACCGACATCAGAGTTCGTCGCTCGAAGAAGTGTGGCAGTTGTGTCAGCAAGTTGCGAGACTGACGAATAAGAATCTCTACGGTCGGGCAGAGGTTTCTGCGGAATCCTTTACCTCACAGGGTTTGGTAGTGAAACCCGATCCCATTCGTCGCGACAATAGCGAAGGATTACCCCCAAATCCGAATCATGCCATCGTGGTTAGTTGGCCTGCTGAAAAATCCGCACAATTAATGTTGGCCCAGAATATAGCAGACGGTTGTCTCTACTTCGCTACGGAAGGACAATCATTCGGATGAAATCGTCTTCGGTCTTGCCATCCTCTTCGATGACAACACCAATATACCTTCCGGGGTTGAGCGAGTAGACCGCTCGAGTTGAGCTACGCAAGCAGCACGGTCAGGCGCGAAATAGCCGACCCAATCGGCCCTTGCATCTCAAAGATATCTGTCAGCACATCGGTAGCACCAACACATCCTACGCCGCCTACCACATCCGTAGATCGGAGGCAGCGGGCCTAATCAAAAAAGCTTGGGTATCAAGGCGGCTGGGTAGCGCGTTAGACCTCTACTGCTAGTTCTTCGGAGCTTCATCTTTTGGCTGCGCCGCATCGTCTGCCTTTCCTTGGACGGCCATCGACCGCAGTCGAAATCCAACTACAGACTCAACGATTCTATCAACCAGTCGCTCAGTATCATCATCTCGAAGAACGAGGAGGTCGAGTTCGCGAGATACGCGTTGAAGCTCCTTTTTAGGCATCTTGAGTTCCCCTAAGACAGCGTGTGCTTCATCCCTCGACTTGCATTCTTCTAGCTTCGCACGCAACTCATCGGTTTTTACTGATGTCGCAACAGGAACCTCTTTCTTTGGGGGTGGGGCTTCAACCACGAGCTTTAGCTTCGCGCTACCGTCAACAATAGCCAATCGTTGCTCTGGTGTTAGGGCCTGCAATTCCTTTGCAACTTGCCGCAGCAATCCCACCGTGAAATCGATCGAATCATCCATGCTCATAGTCCAATCCTCTCTTTAAACTCACTTACGAAAGCTTCGATTTCCTTAACTACGCCACCATGCGTTGGGTTATTGTAAGCATTCATGACAACAGGTACGCCGTATTGAGGCGATTCACCAAAGATCGACTTGTTCTCACGAAAAAAGTTCTCAAACGTTGGAATGCCAAGCTGCGAAGTCTGTTTGATGAATGGCTTCTGGGCATTAATCGGTTCGCCTGAGTTAATCTGAATCATTGTGAACACAACGCCGATGATATCTGGATCGATTGGCGACATTTTCGACCCATCGTCGATCTCAAGGTACTCATTGAATTCTGCCACTAGGCCATTCAGACTTCGGACTAGGTAGTCAATTCCAAGCGTGGAAAGGTAGTCGGGCTTCGCAGGAATCAGAATGCTGTCGCTTGCAACGATAGCGTTCTTTGTCGTAATGTTGAAGTTTGGCGGGCAGTCAATCAGCACGACGTCGTATTCTCGATCTGAGACCTGGGCCAAGCCTTCTGCTAGCCGACGGTGCACTTTCAGATAATTCTTTTTTGATTGTTGCAAAGTTGCTCCGCCAACCTGAGTGGCTAACTCAAGGTCAACATTGATAAGTCCGAGATGGGACGGAATCAGGTCCAACTCACCTTTTCCGACGAGCTTCTTTGATACCTGCGTTGGCTTCACAATCAAACTACTCAGTGGAATCGGTTTCGCTCCTTCATTGAGCGAGTCGAACCATGCCTTGATGGTCTTTGTCTCCTTGAGCTCATCGTCCCATTCTTCTGGTTTGAAGAATGAAAATGTCAGACTGCATTGAGGGTCCATATCAAGCAATAGAATATTGCGGCCTCGGTGAGCAAGCTCTGCCGCGAGGTTCGCAGTAACGGTTGTTTTTCCAACGCCACCCTTGTAGTTGATCACGGAAACTACATGCATTTTAGCCTCTCAATTCACGGAAACTCTGCGAAGAAAGCAAGCCCAGGATTGTACCACGACTGGGGCAGCCGGGCCTAGTATGCGACACTCCAAAAGTGGTGATTACGTGACATAGCAACCGGAACCTGCGATTGCCGCTTTTAATAACGCAACAAATCAACGCATGCCGAACAGACTGCGGCCACGTATGGCGAGTTTGAATATGAGTCACTCGAGCCGATTGCTCGAGCGGTTGAGATATTTGCCAAGAAGCGTCTTCAAGACGGCGTATCCTAAACGGTGGATTTGCTAGGCCTTCATCACGCGCAGTAAGGTCGCGAGCCGTTGAGTGCTCGATAGAGAACATGAAATGAATTGGGGTCCATAGCTCGTTCGATTTGTTTCATCACAATGTCGAATTGTTCTTGCGGAACGCTCGCGCGGTAGGGGGGCCTCGTTCGCTTCGTGGTCGATGCAAAGCGCATGGAAATCCGAAGCGCACTGCCTGAAACGTTGGACACTGGCGAGATCTGCATCATCGCAAGTTCCCGAATAAAAACTTAGTAATCCCAAGGCGTTTCTCAAGCCTTTATGGGGGGGTGACAAGGGACGAATAGAGGCTGGCATTCGGTTTATTCACTTGTTGTTAGGATACCCACTTGGGGTGGAGGAGATGCATAGGATACACTTTGTTGGCTAAGTAGATGGAGGGCTTCGAGATTTTTAGTGACAAGTATTGATTTGCATCGGATTCGGAGCACCGTACTCGTACTCGAAAGCAGCTTGCAGCGGTCGTGTATTCGTTCAACACGCGACCTACCCTGGGTGCGACTTAGTTGTTCCGTTACCTAGCACAGGCACCGTTGCTAGTCACGAATCGCAAGGATATGCGCCACCCTTTTCTCAATAGCCAGTAGAAGCTTTGTTGCAAGGAACGAACGGAAGATCCAATGAGTTTAACGATCGAATTAATGTGGCAGATTACGGGTGAATCGTTGGTTCAGTTATTTGATGGAGAATGCCAATCGAGCGATACGTTTCAGCAGCATTCAAGAAGTTTAGGCTCTTCTGCTTGGGCTCTTACCGGTCTGCCTTACCCGGATTTGAATATGGGAATCGTCTCGGCTGAGGCTACCTTCGAGAACGCGATGAGCAACGTGGTTCAGCGATGCAACGCAGAGAAAATACCATGCTTGATTCTTTCCCATGGTGCAGATGACTTATGCCGTGCAATGGGTGCCCAAGAAGTGGGAGCTTTTCCGCTTATGCATCTGAGTGCCAACAGCATCGATCAACACGAGGACGATGGTGGATGCAAGCTTGCAACTTGCGATTCCGACGTACAAGAAGGAAACCTCGCCGTCAGTTCAGCTTTTGATTTACCGGTCGAAGCGATCGATTATGCATTCGGAAAAGGAGTACCGAAGGATTCGAGAGTACGGGTCTATGTTGCCAAGCGATCTAACAGAGTTGTCTGTTCGCTGCGTATCAGTCAGGTCGGATCGGTAGCTGGATTATGGTGTATGGCGACCGAAGCCGGCTGGCAACATCAAGGGGTCGGCAAAAAGCTGTTGCAGTATGCTCTGCTTGCTGAGAAGAAACTCGGAGTACAAGACTTCGTACTTCTAGCAACGCCAGACGGTTTCCCTTTGTATTCCAAGTTAGGGTTTGAAACGAAAGAGCAAGCTACCGCGTTTTTAGTCGGTGCGTAAGCTATTCATCCGTATCAGGGTTGAAGGTTGGTGATTTGCTCACGGTGCCATCGGGGTTAGCGATGTATTTGTAATGGTGTTCAACGAGTCTGCGGACGAATCGTGCGCGTGCGAGTTTAGCTAAGAACTCACCGAAGGTGTGTTGACCGGGGTCAAGGATCTCGCTGGAACTAAAGGAGAGCATCGGCAAGAGCATTTCATCCGAGGAGTTTTCGGCATGCCAAGCGGGGTGGGGGGGATTGAACGGGTTCATCGGATTATCGGTCGTGTTGTCATACGATGCGGTAGCTTCGATCCGCGTACCGGCTGGGATAGAGACAGGTGGTAATGCATAGTACGCCGCTTGCCAGTTAAAGTCCCAGCGCGGTACACGCACAAGCAGTCTGGGTTTAGGATTGTTCGGTTCATGCAAGACGATCTCGATCCATCGAGCGAGTTGGTGCACGTGCGGGGCGCACAATACTAAGTCGGCATCATGAGGAAGCGTATAGTTAGCTGTAACCCTGAAGTCTTTTGCTCCTGGAGGGATGACCGCAAAATCTCCAGATAGGTAAATCATCTGAAGATTCCGTTTGGCTTTGGAATTTCCATTCTGTGAATCGCGATCGAACCAGATCCCGACTCTGCTTGAATCTTCCTCAGGTTTACCGCTGCGGGAATAGTGCATTTGCACGACGACGTCAGAACCGGAAGGGACAAGAATTGTTGTATCTTCAGGGGATTTCACAGAGCGAAAGCCGGGTATGTATCCGCAAAGGAATGCGATTCTTGGATATCCATCGCTACGGGGAGCGGGGGTCCGAAACCCGAGTTTATGAGGATCGTAGAATCCAGGTATTTGATCGTCTTGGTTGTCGGTTTTTGGAGCGGAGATATTGTTCGCCGCATCGAGAGCTATTTCGTGCGGGACATGTCCAATCAGGGCGTGATGGACAATTTTTCGGTTGCTGGGAAGAAACTGTATCGCACGAATTCGAATGTCTTCGGGATTGTTCCAGTTGAAAATCAAGTGCGTGTATACGTCGCTTCCGGTGGCTCCCAAGTGGGTGGGGCGGGGTTGTTCAAGGATTAAATCCGGGGGGCCAAGCTCAGGCTCAAATTCTCCGTAGTTAGGAATCGGGGCAAGTGCAGGCGCATCTTGCGGGTTGCCTTGCGGCTTGCCCGCAGCGATCCAGTCTTTGAGCATCTTGATTTCCGCATCAGACGGTTTTTTGGGCCCTTGCAAACTGGTTTCGGTTTCGATTTGCGCTGGTGGCATCCGTCTAGCTTCGATCTCCTCAATGCCCATCTCAAGCCAATCGGTTGCATCTTCGTAGGACATCAACGAAAAGGGGCCTGCGTTGGAAGGGCTGTGGCACTTTTGGCAGTTCGCGTGCAGGAACGGTAGGACGTCCTTGTAGAAGCTGATCTGGCCGGAAACATTCTCGGTGGGCTTCACGGGGTCAGGTCGGTCGATGGGACAGCCGGCCGGTTCGGTTTTCGATTCCCGCACAGGGCGATCTGCAAGCACGTCATCGATGGCGTTGCGAAGTTCCGGTGATGGTTCACCCGGCGTTTTTACTCCCCGTTCGTAATAGCGATCATCGATACGACCTTGATAATGGATTTGACCTTTGCTGTTCACTAATACGACTTCGGGTGTAACGCTTATGTCCATCAGCTTGACCAACTGAAAATCGATGTCGGTGTAGACTGGGTAGTCTAAAGCGTACTCTCGTTTGTAGGTTTCGATTTGCTCAGGAGAGTCCCATTCGCAGATGATTCCTACGATTCGAACTCCGCGATCTTTGTATTCTTCTTGTAGCGAATCAAGTACCGCACCATAGCGCTGACTCATCGGGCAATCGGGATACAGAAATGCAAAGCACACCAACGAACCGTCTGCCCCTAAAAAGTCCTTGAAGCCGATTTGTTGTCCATCGGTATCTTTCGCAATAAGTTTCTCTATGTCTAGCTGTGCAGTCGCATTGACTTGGGCTTCTTGCGCGCTAACCCCTTGAGGTATGAGAGCAAGTACCATGATTGCCAGAAGGGTAACGAGGCGTATTGCTGCTAGGACGTTCATGTCGGCACCTTGGTAGATAGGGTAGGTGGCTGCCCGGTACGGATTTTTCGACCGTTCAAGAGTCGGCCGATCCATGAGTAGCGAACAAGCCACTCGTAGGAGACCATCAAAATCAATAGGCTAATGGCAAGGACGATAAGGAATTTGATCCAGCCAGGGAGATGTAGCGAAGTCACCAGATACTGTGCCATGATGACTACCGGTACGTGGGCTAAGTACAGCCAATAGCTTGAATCTGCCAACCAACGAATGGCTGATGTTTTCTTATCCGAAGTGTGCTTCGAGGCAGTCGCCTTGAACATCGCTTCGAATGCCCCGATCGAACCGAGGGCCATGCCCCAAGCGAACAAGGGTTGGAGGATGATACCTAGGGGCCGATTTGGAACGGTCCCGAGCGCCAGTGGAAAGACAATCAGCGTGCTTACTGGGAGTATCCATCGCCAGTGGTTCGAGAACCAAGCTTGCTTTAAAGAATTCGCTCCAGTGGAAGTATCGCGTGAAGTGGAACAGGAATACAGAGCCGTTCCAAAGAAGAAGAACCCGGCGTAATAGATCAGCAGATGGGGGGCAGGTAGTAAGGCGAATTCGGAATCAGGGCCGAAGCTTGGTCCTAATGGACCCATCCAAATTTGTCCAAATAAGGTCGCGAAAACAGCTATCGAATAAGTGCGGTAATTGGCTTTCCAGCCGATCGCGGTGAGGATGGTGAAAATCAACAAGAGCCATAGCAAATAGGCCAGGAACCATAGATGCTCAAAGATCATGGAGTCGAACAGATGAAGTTGGTAAGAGCCCAAGTGCACTATGAAACGGTCTGATCCGCGATAGGTCCAATAGGATGTCACAAGGGAGTCTAGAAAGCTTGCGTCCTTCGATTCTTGAATCGCTTGTTGCAATTTAGCCGACTC
>JBIJCS010000119.1:0-10310 GCA_044344575.1 Pirellula sp.
CAGCGACGAGTGAACCACGGCTTGCGGCGAAGATCGCACCGTAGAAACGAGCGGTATCGATCGGTTCGGTAACAGCGATGTATGTGAAAGCGAGATTCTGCAAAACGGTGGGATTTCCGTTCATGTCATCACGTCGAATGAACGGAGCGAGGACATCACCCGGGCCGATATGGACGGGGGACTCGGGAGTGATAGCCAGTCCATTGGCACGGACTCGCAACACCGCTGTTTTGTTATCGTTTTCTTCGATCCGAGCCATCGGAGTGAAACAACGCCGCTGGAGAAAAGCGATAGCATTTGGAATATCAGCCACGTTCGTGACGCTCGTCGATTCCATCAGTCCGATCCTGCGAACAAAGGCATCGAGCTCTTTGACTTGGATTCGGAACATTTCACCTTCCGCATCGACGGAGACCATGAAGATTTTATCTTTGTCGCGCAGCATCGCTTCGGGTTGCCAAGGAAAACGGGTAGGCAATGGTCTTCCGACCTCTTTAAACTTGCCGGCTTCCCCTTTGGGAATCAACGCCGCAAATGATTTTCCTGTTTTCAAATTTTCGAAGATTACCTCGAGCGACTTTTCGCTTGCATCGAGCTTCGATTTCATCTTGCTCCACTTCTCGTCACCCAAGTAAGGGACGATATCCCGTTGCATGGCTGCGAATTGCAATGGAGGAATAGCGATATTTGGAATGCGCTCAATGACAGACTCCAACGTGCGCACACTGTTGAGGCTTGCCGCTCTAGCTTCAGCATCTGCCTTGGCTTTCAATTCCTCTTCTTCTTGCTTGGTCAGTTTCTTAGCTGTCTGGGCTTTGTTTGGACTCTGTGGGTTGTCATCCACTACTTTCTTGGGTTGCAGTGCCAAGAATGCGTCTTTGGCTTGATCGCTTTTCGCGAGAATCAATACGAGTTCTCGCGAGAGCAGTTGGTCGATGGTCAAATCATCGAGATGGTAGAGAACCGATCCAAAAAGTGCATCTGGCGTTTCTACGACATCGCACTGCATGGTTGCGCCAAAGTCCGCTTCGACGAGATGCGAAATCTTCTCTTGTATGTGCCGCTTGGTGATGTCGCTCAACCCCAGAGTGGGCGAAATACTTAGCCAAACACGGGAGCGGTAAGGAGAGTATTCCCAGACTTCCACATCGGATGGACTCCCGGCGGCGCTGGACTTCTTACCCTGCATATTGGTACCCTGCATATTGGTACCCTGCGTATTGGTACCCTGCATATTGGTACCCTGCGTATCAGCACCTTGAGTATTGCTGCCGTTAGCAGTTGGAGGATTGGCATTCGCTGCCGGTGCTGCATCTTGCGCGCGTACGCACAGAGTGAACATAGCAACGAGAAGCACTCCGCCGACAAGCATCGTGAATGATTTTATCTTTAGTAGGATCATGGTGCGCGGTACCTCCACTTTTGCAAGTCTTGGTAAAGACCGAGTGGTTTCTTGGCGATGCCGCCGATTTCATTGCGATAAGCGAACGATTCTCCGACTTGCCATAAAGGTAATACTGGCAAATGAGAAGCGACCAAGGCGTGAAGGTCTTGGCAGCTTTGGCGAACTTCTCGCCAGTTGCGTGAAGCGCTCAGTTGGCTGAGAACTTGTACGATGAACTGGTTGTTCGACTCGGCGGGAGCTCCGATACCGAAGAGACGTTCTGCATCGGTAGCAGGTTCCCATACGGAAGCGGTCAGATAGAGAATATCGATGTTGGGTGCTTCACCCGGACCGGGAACGCGGTCGAGCACAACGAGTTCTGATTCGATTCCCACCAACTTCCATTGTTCGACAATCGCTTGACCAGCCACCCTTGCTGCTTCGTAGTTCGGAACCCCAAGAGTCATTTTGGGGATAGGTGGCAGTGGCTCTTTTCGTTTCTCATACTGCATCTTCAGTTTGCTATTCGTGATGAGCATAAGCACTTTTGCCAGTCTCGCATCGTAGGCGAGGGGATCGATGCTTGTGTTGTACGCGTAAGCGATCGGGTCGTTTTCGGTCGCACCGCGTGGGAATGGACCGCTGATAACTTGCGATTGTTCCGCATCAGCACCACCGAGAATCTCACCCTTGAGGATCCCTTCGCGGTTGATGGCATATAGCAACGCGCGACGGAATTCACGATCGTCGAGATAGGGGTTCGAAGTGCGAGGGACAAGCATGTGAACGGTAGGCAAAGCGTACGATTCGACATTGATGGTTTTCGATACGATGGACGCTTGAAGCCTGCGAGCGTCGGCGGGAAAGAGTCGGTCGATGACGTCAATTTCTCCTCGCAACAAATCGTTGATCGCTTGTCCTGGGTCTTGGTATAGCGTTTCATGAATTTCCATCGGTTGGAAATCAGCTGCCTTGGTTGTTGGTGCCCATTCGAAACGCCGAATGTTCTCTTCTTCCGATTTGTATTTATACAAAACGCCTGCGGGCAGATTGCCTTCACCGATCGCTTCCACCGGCCATTGCAAGAAGGCTTGGGGCAAAACGTGTGGGCGACGGAATCGGAGTTTCATTCGTTCTGGCCCAGCGACAGAGACGGAATCGAAGATCGCCGCCCACCCTGGTACATATTCTGATTGGCCGATCGTTGCACGGCGCAAGAACGACTGCGAGAGATCCAAGCTATTCGGCACCCCGGCGACGCCAGGGTTTTGGATAGAGAGGTCGAGTTCTAGCCGGTCATCACTTTGTTGAAAAGAACCGAGGGAGAACTTGTACTGCCCACCTTCAGGTCCTGTACTGCGGAACTCGAATAGGGGTCTAGAGATCAATTGTCCGGAGCGGAAGGCGGGCCAGTTGGCGAGAGCTGCGGTATCTGGTTTGTCGGCTACTTGGAAGACCCCAACGCGTGCGATAGGGTATTCTTTGAGCAAGTCGGTCAGGAGTTGTTTGCCACCTTCGATGTCTGGATCGATATCGAGCATCTTGGTCGCTTCACGACGCGCGTTGAGGTAGTCCTTTTGGTCTCGCAACGCGATAGCTTTGTTTTTGTATTCGGTAGCGAGCTCTAAGAACTTCCCTTTCCACTCTTCCACGACGGGTAGTGGATCATCTTTGTATTCTTTTGCTAACCGATTGATCATCGTTCTAGCAGTGGCGAGATCTTTCTTGTCGAAGTAAGACTGTACGAGTTGGCCAGAAATGCTTGTGATGTAGCTCCGTACATTTTCCCTCTGATAATTAGGAAATGTCTTTTGGAGTTCTTCGAGTACGGCAAGGGTATGTGCGAGTCGTTTTTGGCGTGCCATCTCTTCGGCGCTGCGGAACAGGAAGTCCTGCCGCATGACTTGCAACCCTGGTGTTCTTGGATAGTTAACGAAGAGGAAGTTCAGGTGCTCGAAGGCTTCGCCGAAATTCTTGTCATCGACGAGCTTCTTCGCTCGTGCCAGGATCATTTGTTCGTAGAGCCAAATCTTACCGATATCTTTCCAAGCGACTTCATAACGTCGATCGGCAAACAGCAAGATTGTTACTTGGAGTTTATCGGCATCTTTTTTGTCGGTTGGAACTCGACGATCTGGGAAGTCGATAGGCGCGACTTTTACGCTTCGACCAGTGGCTTCGGGTTTGAGTGTGATGATATCGAACGGTGCTTCATCCATCAGGGAGCCGAGGACTTCGATTTCTTCGAGAGCTTTCTCTAGGTCATTTTGCGCGGTGGCTTGTCCAGCCAGCGTGCAGACGATCGCGAGAATTCCGAGCACCCAATTCCAATCGAAGCGACGATCAAGTGCGATTGCGATGTGATGCCTCATCATTGCACTCCACCTGAAGTTACTTCTGCAACTGGATTATTTTCGAATGCTAGAGGCAACCGTAATACCGTTCCTTCGTCACCGGGGACCAACAGGTTATTCGATGTAACAATCGGTGTTCCAGAGATCGGTTCTCCCGCATTGGTCTGCGCGATGATCTTTCCATCGGCGATGGAAACACGAAGCAGGGTTCCGGTGGTGCTAGCGAGCAAGATATCGGAGCCATCGAGAACAGGTTTACCGGTCAAAACGGTTTGAGGTAGCGGTAGCGACCAGAGCAGCTTGCCTTCGGAATTGAATGCGACCAAGCCTTCGATGTCACTGAGCGCAAGTCCGATGGATTGCGAGTCGTTTGAAGCGGTGTAGGGGCCCCAAGCGAATCGACCTTCGAAGGTTAGCGCTGCGATCTTCTTGAACTCTCCGCACTCGTAGAAATCGAGGAAGTCCCCGGATGCACCGGGAGAGAGTCCTACCGCAACATCGTTGAGGACATCCATACGTCCTTTGATGGCGCGTTCGAGTGGTTGATTGTTGAGCAATCGTAGCTGCTTGCCTGTCGAGAGTTTGTAGAGATTGCGTTTTTGGTCGGCGATAACAATCGATTGTTTATCGCTGAGCAGTACCGGATTCATCCACGTTGGACGTTCACCAGCGGAAATGGTCGGCTGGAATGCGGTTCCGATTTGTTTACCTGTATCGGGATCTAGCATCAAGAGCTGAGCGTTTTCCAACGGTAAAACAATTGAATTTCCTACCGTTGTGGCTTCTGCGATCGGGTACGATCCTGCCAGATCCAGTACGACTAGCTTCGATACGGTAGAGCTTTTCTTGGCGGGATCGACCAGTAGCAACTGGCTTCCTTGAGCTGCGTTTAGCAGAAGGTTTCGACCGTCTGCCAGAGCGATTGGGGAAGCGAACATCATGGAGCGTTGGTTGCGTCCCATGTTTTCGATGGATGTTGTCGCCGCTAGTTTGGAAGGCTCGGTCGCGAAGGCTGCATCGGCTAGGTTGAAAGTCGCAGCTTGACTAGTCACAGCAACGAGACCCTGGGGACCCGCAGCGAGCGAGGAGACTGGATTTCCGATATCGGCTTCCCAATGAGCATCACCTGTTTTCGGATCGATTGCTGCGACTCGCACGCCACTATTGCCCCGAACGATGCGGGAGTGGAGGATGACATCGTTGATCTTGATCGGTCGAGCGGTGAACTCATCGAGATCTTCTTTGAGCCACACGGAATTGAGTTTTTGGCCAGTGATTTGAATTTGAAAGTAAGCCAATCGGTTCGAGGCGAGCCACAGGTCGGTTCCTGCCATGAGAGGCCAAACCGCTTTCGGTGCAGCTTCGTTCGAGACGAGATTCACCATCTTGAAGACCTTCTCTTTCGGGTTGGTCACTTCGACGTCCAAGATGGCAACTTCGCCTAGATTGGTGGTCACAGCAAGTCGTCGTCCTTCGACTTGGGGTTCGACGACCACATGGCCTTTGAACCGCACGGGTGCTTGTGCGGGCTTCAATTCGGTCCCTTCGTCATTTGTCGAATAAACTCGCATCAAGCAGTGATCAGGCCCAGCGTTTTCGAAGAGGATCAACTGATTGAGAACCCAGATGGGAGGAACAGCGATCGTTCCTGGGTTATGTCCAACGTAGACGACTTCGTCGCATTCGCCGTTACCACGGCTCAAGACATAGAGGTTCGAATGATTTCCGAGCAGGTAGCGTTTGCGTTTACCCGCAGCACCGCCTACCCCAACTTCGATCGGTTGAGGGATCTTTTTCGCCCAGCGTGTTTGTCCGGTGATTGCATCCAAGCAGTGAATGGTACCGCCGGTGGTGGTAACGAAAATATCATCACCGTCGATGGCTGGATCATGAATAGGTTCGGAGAACTTGCTGGCCCAAATTTGAGAACCATCGGCTGCTGCCAAACGTGTGATCGTTCCTTTCGCGTTCACCGCGAGAATTGCATCGCTATCGAACGTAGGAGAGACACGCTTGGGTTCACTGATCCAATCGCGTCCAATGAACTTGCGCCAGATGACTTCACCGGTAGCAACCTTGATTGCAACGATGGAGCCTTTGATACGCAGGATGGCGATTTCGTCCGAGAGAATATCGATCTTATTGCCAACGCGACTTGAAAGAAGCGCGGTGGGAGCAACAAGTCGTTCATTGTTAGGGTCATCATTGGGAGTAAATGACTTGGAGGATTTGTCAACCAAGCTACGTTGGATGTCGGTCGCTTGAAGCATCAAGTCACGGAGCTTCGAGTTCTGTTCCAAGATGGGATACTTGCGCACCAGTTCGCGACGCAGATCATAGGTTTTGACCACATCCTTCGCAGCGATGCTTGCAGTCATGTTTTCAACTACTGCATTGAGATCTTCTGTTTGTTGGATATCGCGAACGACCCGTTGCTGATCTTCTTCGATACGTTTGATCCGCAATTCGTTTTGGGTACGTTCTTGGGTACCGACGAAACGTGGATCGCGTATCAACTCCATCTGTTGGTTCATCAGCGCGATAAGATTCTTTCGATCATCAACTCCGGCGGTGTTGTCGGCTTTGGTGATAAACTTTTCGGCGAGCTTGAGCAAATTGTCGGTGATATCGACACGTTGAACTGCGATTCCGGGTTCGTTTGCGATCTTCGGCAGTTCTTCTTGTGCGGCTTTCAGTCCGACGGCTGGGTCTGCGTTCTTTTCGGATGCTTCTCGAACTTTAGCTAAGGCGGACTTTACGCGTGCCGTGCTGGCGTTTTGATCGGAAGGAAAATTCTTGGCAAACAGGTCATAGGCTTTGATAGCACGGTCGTAATCACGATTACCATAATTGGTCTCAGCGATTGTCCAAGCTTCTTCTGCGGAGCCTTTAGAGAACCAGATGTAGAGAGGAACGAAGAGGGTCAAGAGCAACAGCACAAGGAATCCCACCCCGATGATCCCAAAGGACTCCCAAGGGCTTTTTTCGGGTTTCGTGGCGACCTTGGTCGGTTTAGCGACGGCGACTTCACTAAGTGCATCCGCGCCGTTGCGTTCATCGAACGCATGGGAGGACTTCGAGCGTTTCTTTTTGGGTTTGGAGCCCGTTTCCCCAACCGTTTCCACGACTTCGACAACTTCAGCTACGGGGTCTTCGATGACTTCGACGACTTCCTCGACTTCAGGTTCATCGGGGGGTAAAAGATCCTCGACGGATCCCGAGGAGCTCGAAGATTTGTTCGCTGTCGATTTTGCTCCCAGCGTAGGATCGGCTTGCTCTTTGAGCTCGGTCACCAATTTGGTCGCTTGGAAGCGTGTGAGTTGCCCGTTTTCAACGAGGATTCTTGCGAGAGCTTCAGGGGTAACCCGCACTTTCGATTGCTCGACCATGCGTTGGAGCTCTTTGATGCTTTCCGGGTCGAGTAGACCTTTGCTTTCGAGCATTTGAATAAACTGCGATGCGCTCATGAACTACTCAAACTCCTCCACAACCGTAACACTGAAACTGCTGAAACCTGCTTCGCGACCTGCATCGAGTGCGGCGACGATTGCGACGTGGATGCATTCTTCGTGGGCATCGACGAGCATCTTGAGGACCTCGTCTTCTTTCCCTGTGGACACTTCGGTCTTCGCTTCGGACAACGCCAGGAGCAAGTCTTGTTTGCTGCTCGCTTCCCGTTCGTCACCGGTGGGGAAAATGATGGTATAGGCGTTGAACTCATCGATTTGAACCCGCACTGTATCAAACTGATCGGGTGGCTTATCCGGTGGCTTGCTCGATGGCGTCTCTGAGAGCGGTGGTGGTTTTTCGAACACCTTTTCGCTGGAGAACGAAGCGGTGATCATGAAGAAGATCAGGAGCAAGAACGTCACGTCGACCATCGGGGTCATATCCATGTCGTCCTTGGGAAGTTCCTTTTTCGGGAACGTTATTTCTTCTGGTTCTTCGAATTGCGGAGGAGGGACTTGGCTCATTTTCCGACCTCCGACACAGCGAGGTTGATCATCTTGCCCTCTTCGAGAACTTCACCGATCGCCTGCTCAACCTTCTTGAGCTGTTTCGCGGTTACGTTTCCTTCTGCCCGAATGAGGACTTCGGTTTTCCCACCGGTCTCCATTTGCAGTTGGACGTACTCTGCGATTTCTGCAGATTGTTGCTCCGGGTCGTCTGAGAAGATTCCTCCGTCGGCCTTCGAGACAATGGCACTATCGCCAGTCCCTCTCACGACGGTAATCACCACGCAGTTCTTGGTTGCGATGGAACTACCATGTTTTGCAGGAGGAACCTCATAAGATTTTTCACCCGTCATTTTCGAGGTGAGGATGAAGAAGATTAGAAGCAAGAAGGTCATATCGATCATCGGAGTGATGTCCATCTCGTCGTCCATGGGTGGACGCGGGGCCATAACGACTTCTTCGTCTTCCTCTTCCAACATTGCGGTGGTTGCAGGGCTTTCAGCGACGGAGCCTTCCGAGCTGTCGTCCGGTGCAGCGTGCATCTTTTCTTCTTCGAACGAATCGTCGATCGTTGTCATAAGGTGGATTCGCTAGTTTTGGATAATGGTTCGAGGCTTGCGTTGTCTGCACAACTTTTTTGCCGGTTCTCGAAGGTACAAAAGCATCGAGTATCGGGGATCCAATTCAATCGAATAGCTCGCAAGGAGACTTTCGCGGTACTGATCGCGTCGGCGTGGACGCGACAGGAATGCGATGGAGAGGTAATCTCGGCGACTTTTTTCCGATTACGATCAAGCACTTTGGCGACTTGCTCGCTGTTCTTCCTTGGCCATCCCGACTTTGAATGCATCGAGAACCTGAGCGAGTCCCGAACCAACAAGATCTTGCATCTGTCGGATTCGATTGTGAATCGCAGCCATGGCCATCACCAAAGGAATAGCAATGGTCAAACCAATCGCAGTCGTTTCGAGTGCCACGCGGATGTCACCAGCCAAGTCGGTTGGGTTGACGTTCGTTGCAGACGCCAATTTACCGAACGCACCCATCATCCCGACGACCGTACCGAAGAGGCCGAGCATCGGCGCGGTTTTGATCACAGTAACGATCCAAGCGATGCTGTAGTCCAAGTCGGCGATGACATCCCGTTGAAAACGATCGAGCGTCATTTGGCGGGCTTTTTGCATTCCGAATGCACGATGCTTGCACAAGTACGACACCATCATCGGTAACGCTTTCTTGTTGCCCTCGCACTTGCCGATCACTGCATCAAAATTCCCTCGTCGCAGATCATCGGTGACCGAATCGACGAACTCATCCTGCGCCTGCTCCGTCTTGAATCGCTTGGCATTGACTCGGGTCAATACGAGGAACACATAGTACGCACCCCACAGAGCAACGGCCGCCAAGGCGACGTAGGAGAGTTGCCCGACGATATTAAAAATCTCGGACGCATCACCCAGCGGGATCGAATCCAATGGAAAAGACCACAGTGGCACGGGAAGAGAAAGCCGAGATAACAAGACGTCCGCACTTACTGGCATGGGATTCGAAGTACCTTGAAGAAAAGAGGGAACAGGCCATCCCACGCATCACCCGTCGATGCATGAGAACGCCCTTCAATATAACTGAAAAAGCAATCGAAGAGGACAACCTTCTGCCCGCTTTATTGGGGCTTTTTATTGGGGCTGTCCTCCACGACATTTTTTCAAAACGGTTTCGCGTTGCGACAGAACTCTCAGTGGCCCTACGGCAACGGAGGCGGAATGGTCCCTTCGTTGATCGTAAAGTACGGGGCGATCAGTTCGTCGGGTACTCGAGGAAATATTCGTACAGAGCCGTCGAAGAACCCCACGTTAGCACCTTGTGGTGCCATCCAGCTTTCCACGGGATTGGTTTCGACTTCTAAATCATCCGGCTTGGTCCAGGGGACGACGCGGTTTGGCCCAACTTCGACGACCGCGATCGTGTTGGAGGTTCCATCCGTAATATCACGAAACCGTAAACCTTTTTCATTCAATCCGATTCCTTTGCCATAAGGTACGAGATAGCTCGCCATGCCAGGGGAAGGTGGGTGGGAAGGGTGATGATAGATCGCAGGCATGCGATCAAGAAGTTTGATGTTGTGTTCGCTATCCCAAGGTTCATCGAGATGGAATTCGTTGTAAAGTGCGTTTTCTTCGATGAAGGGGAGGATAGTCACGCGCCAACTCAGGAGCGGATTACCGTCAGCATCGGTGATCGCGCGTGGGGGAAGTTTCTTGTAGGCAGCTTCATAGTTGAGCATTGCCAGGAGGATCTGCTTGATGTTATTCGAGGACGACATTCTTCGGGCGGCTTCCCTGGCGGCTTGGACGGCAGGTAACAGCAGACCGGTCATTACACCGATGGTTTGATAGCTGGACATTGTCGACGCTTCGGTTCGCAATACGATACGGTCGTTTTCAACGGACCAAAAACTCTCGTCAGTGACCATACCTACCATACGATCACTGTATTTACGTGCTGCGGATCGCATATCATCGGACATGGAGGGATCGTTTTCGATGGCTGATTCGACAGTGCTTCTCGCGAGTGCAAGGCCTTCGACACGAATGCGAGTGAGGGATTTGGCGAGCA
>JBIJCS010000652.1:0-2802 GCA_044344575.1 Pirellula sp.
CTGCTGCTGAACCATCTTCACGCCTGCAATTAAGCCCTCGGCACTCCCCGCTGAATCGGCAGACGCAGATTCAATCGCTCGATTCAAATTGTCCAAAACATCCAACAAGTCCGTTACCATGGGAACCGCTGCATACTTGAGCTGTTGCTCCACGTCGCGCATCATCCGACGACGGAAATTCTCAAGCTCCGCTTGAGCCTTGAGCTCACGGCCTCGCAAGTCCGCCACCTGCTGCTCCAATTCTTGGACCAAAGCTTCCGGACTATCCTCCCCATCCTCGACCTGCCCCTCTGCATCCGAAAAGTACGCGTCCTGCTCCAAAGCATCCCGATCCTCAGGACTACTTCCCCGCGTTCCATCTGACGAACTACCCGTGCTCATACCCCCTCCAATACGATTGCGTACTACTGCTTTTCCAATGAAGAACCTGAACTCTGACGATTACAGATCAAGCCCCCCGACTAGTCTTTTGTTCCCTGTAACTGAAAGTACTCCATGATGCGATCCATAAAACCCTTTCGTTCAGGTGTGATGTTCTTCTCATCAAGCTCAGCCAACTCCCGCAACAACTCCTGCTGCCGCTTACTGAGCTTCTTCGGTACTTCAATCAATGTCTGAACCAACAAATCCCCCTTCACCCCTGTGTGCGGGTCTGCTATCCCCTGCCCACGCACTCGGAACACCGTTCCACTCTGCGTCCCAGATCCTACTTCCAACGACTTGCGACCGTCCAACGTTGGTACTTCCACGGTCGCACCCAACGCCGCTTGACTGAACGAGATCGGAAACTGCAAAATCAAATCTTGGCCATCTCGCTTGAAAATCGGATGCTGCTTGACGTGAATGTTGCAAAAAGCATCTCCGCTCGGACCACCATCCGGACTCGGTTGCCCCTCGCCAGGTAAACGCACCCGCATCCCCTCGTCCACCCCCGGAGGTATCTTGACCTCCAACTTCACCTCGTGAGGTCGCAGGCCATGTCCATCACATGTCCTACAAGGATTGCCAATCGTCTTACCACTACCACGACAAATCGGACATGTCGTCTGAACCCGCAACACACCACTGGCTTGAACTACCTGTCCACGACCCTGACATCGGCGGCAAGCTTCCGGCTGCGAACCCTCAGCCGCGCCCGAACCACCACAGGTGTCGCACGATGCATGTCGGGTCAACGATACTGTCTTGGTTACCCCCTTGGCTGCCTCCTCTAAATCCAATGTCACATCGCAACGCAAATCCGCGCCACGACGAACTCGCGATCTACCACGCCCACCACCGCCTCCAAAGAAATCCTCAAAGATCGACCCACTGAATACATCCCCAAACGCTTCAAAAATGTCCGAAACGTCTCCAAACCCGCCACCTGACGGCCCCTCCGCACCCGCATGTCCAAAGCGATCATACCGCGCTCGCTTCTGCGGATCCCCCAAAACTTCATAAGCCTCCGCAGCCTCCTTGAACTTTCCAATCGCCTCCGTATCCCCCTGATTCGAATCAGGATGGTACTTCAAAGCCATCTTGCGATAAGCCTTCGCGATCTCGTCCTGCGAAGCCGTCTTACTGACTCCGAGCACTTCGTACAAATCTCGCTTCGGTTGGGATGACACGTCGCAAACGTCTCCTAAACTTCCAGCCAAGGTCAAAAAAAAAGGCCATTCGACACCCGAATGACCCTGTAACGCGAAAGGTACGTCGAGCCCCTCCGAGTCATCGATTCCCAGAGGATCTATTTCAGACCCCCTGGGTATCCTATCTCCGAAAAGGCTCTACTTCACTACCCAAATCCAAAGCCCTAAGACCCCGAACTATCGGATAGATCCTTCGACCTTTCTCTTTTTCTTGTCATCCTTGTCAAATGTCGTTACCAATGCCTCGGTGGTCAACAACAACGAAGAAATGCTTGCAGCATTCGCCAAAGCTGTTCGAACCACCTTCACTGGGTCGATGATGCCAGCCTTGAACATGTCAACATACTCGCCTTTATTCGCGTCGTATCCCATGTTCAACGGCTTCTGACGAACCTCATCAGCCACAACACTTCCATCAATACCTGCGTTATCCGCAATCTGACGCAATGGCGCTTCCAAAGCCCGCAGAATGATTTCAGCTCCAGTTCTCTCATCACCCGACAAACCACTAGCGACCTTCGATACCGTGTCGGTGCAACGAACCAAAGCAACACCACCACCAGGAAGAATTCCTTCCTCAACGGCAGCTCGCGTCGCATGCAATGCATCTTCCACGCGAGCCTTCTTCTGCTTCATGTCCGCTTCAGTCTCAGCACCAACGCTGATCACAGCAACACCACCAGCAAGCTTCGCCAGTCGCTCTTGGAATTTCTCCTTGTCGTACTCGCTGTCGGTCTGCTCTATCTGCGCACGGATCTGAGCGACACGCTGATCAATCGACTTGCGATCACCCGCACCCTCGACGATTGTCGTGTTGTTCTTGTCAACAACCACCTTCTTCGCGCGACCGAGGTGCTCCAACGTGACCTTCTCAAGCTGTAGCCCAAGGTCTTCGCTGATAAAAGTACCACCCGTCAACACCGCAATGTCTCCCAACATCGCCTTGCGCCGATCGCCAAAGCCCGGTGCCTTCACGGCACACACGTTCAATGTGCCACGCAATTTATTGACTACCAGCAACGTCAACGCTTCCGCATCGACATCCTCAGCGATAATCAACAACGGCTGACTCGATGTGCTTGCCTTCTCCAACAAAGGTATCAAATCGCGAATGTTGCTGATCTTCTTGTCGTATAGCAAGACCAACGCATTCTCGAGAGTACAAGTCATG
>JBIJCS010000120.1:0-10298 GCA_044344575.1 Pirellula sp.
CGGCTGCGTGTTTTGGCCGAAAAGCAGGACGAGGGTAGGAATTTTTCTTCCGATGGAACTTTGCAGGTTTTGCCACCTCTAAGCTCTGGGGAAATTGGATTTCGCTTAAATTTGCGAATCGCGGATTGAGCGACGATCCCGGCCGGATTAGGGACGATTTCGGGTTTGTGCACCATGGAATCGTTGAATTCCCGGTTTGGTCGAACTACCTTCGAAGGTTGCCGATGGGGCTCGAGGAAGGGGCTCAACGATTTGGCTCACGATGATGGGCTCGTTGCTCCAGAGGTCTCGTAACTTTATTGAAAATGGTGGAAGCATCGATGAGCGCGTCTCTTAATCGCAAAGTTCGGAATCGCCAGGCACAGAAAACGAATAGGAAGAGCTTGCTCAGCCGCATGCTCCGGCTCGAGAATTTGGAGCGACGAGAGCTTATGGCTTCGGACGTCGCGGCTTTCCATAACTATTTGGCCCCGTCAGACGTCGACGGTGACTTTAAGATCTCTCCTTTGGACGCTTTGGTGGTGATCAATGCGTTGAACACATCGGGGGCTGGTTCGTTGGTGAATCGCCAGGCTCCGCAGTCGCGTACCGGGTTAATCGATGCGGACGCGGACAATAATCTTTCCCCGTTGGATGCGCTTCGAGTGATCAACTCGATCAATCGAGGGGAAGGTGTTGGGGAGTTGGCGGAAGTTCAGTATCAATTCTATGCGTTGAATGCTGATGGTACGTTAGGTCGCAATTTGGATCCGAATCCGGATGACTTGGTAAGCGAAGCGGTGGTCAGTACGGGTGAGTTGTTTGTTGTGCGAACGTTGATGGCGGACTTGCGCGGCAATCCATCTGGTGTATTCAGTGCTTACCATGATTTGAATTTTACGAACAAGGATGGCTCGTCGACAGAGCGGATGCAGTTGCAATGGTCGGAGTACAACGCATTGAAGCTGACTCAGAGCGACCCGAATGGGACGATTGGAGGAAGCTTCAAGCTTCAGTATGGTACCGAGACAACTGGCACGATAGCGATTGCTACGACATCACCACGTCCTGGAGTAGTGGTTCCGAGCAAGGATGGTACTGCAGCGAACATTAAGGCTGCATTAGAAGCTTTGCCGAGCATCGGCGCTGGAAATGTGATCGTTAATGTCAATGAAATCGATCCGGACCCAGGGTTCAATTTCGACATTTTCTTCAAAAACGCGAAGGCGCGTCAGGATATTCCGAATGCGATCGTAGCTGAAAACAATTTGACGGCGACTTTGGGGATTATCAATCCAACGATTAGTTCGCAAGACAATCCTTCGCCTAGTTCCGCGGTAGTTTCGCGGGCTGCGTTGAATTACAAGCCGATTCCGACGCAATTTCCGCTTTACGTCAATGGCCCTAATGGGGTCTTGGACGAGTCGGCAGCGGCGACGGGCAAACGCACAGTGAAGAATCTTGGTAGTTTCTCGAACTCTAGTGCACCGATTCCTAGTGCTTCGGCTTCGAATTTGTTCGGTATCGTCGATACAAAGTTCCGCGCGGGTTCTTCGGGTGTGATTGATGTAATGGGTTCGATTTCTCAGTTGCCACCTCCTGGAAGCGGGGCGGGTGAGAATCTGGGGATTGCGTTGTACAATGCCGCAGGCGTTTACTTGACTGCGAGCCAAGTGGTCTTGCCGGTTGCGACGATAACGATTCAGGATCGTTTGACGGCTGTCAATGATTTGTTCTCGATGAACGAAGATGGGCCTGCGAGTTCGTTCAATGTGGTAGCCAACGATATCGATCGATTTGGTAGTTCGCGAGGTATCATCTCGGTAACCCAACCAGCGCAAGGTGGAACAGTTAGCTTTGTCAGTGGTGGAGCGGCTCAGACGGTTCAGTTTACGCCGGCGGCCAACTACAACGGCCCGGTGACTTTTACGTATACGATTCGCAACAACGTCAACGATGAAGCGACTGGGACGGTAACGATCAACGTCGCGGCGGTCAATGATCCTCCTGTAGTGATCAATACGGCTTTTAGTGTCGTCGAAGACCCAGCTTCGCCGTTGTTGATTGCACCGACGGATGTGTTCTCGCCGGGACCGGCGAATGAGTCATCGCAGACCATTGTGATGGCGATTGTGACGCCACCTACATCGGCACAGGGAACAGCGGTCATCAACGCATCAGGAGTTTTAGAATTCACTCCAGCGGCGAACTTTGTTGGTACCGTTACGATGGTAGTCAGTGGAACTGATAGCGGAACGCCAGCGTTGTCAACCAATGCGACGTTGACCATCACGGTGACTCCTGTCAATGATGCTCCTGTGATTGTGAACACGAATTACACGGTGGCTGAAGATCCAGCGTCCCCGTTGGTGATTCTGCCAACCCAGATCTTTGCACCTGGTCCGGCGAATGAGTCGGCTCAGACGGTAGCGTTGAGCTTGATCACGACGCCGAGTGCATCGCAGGGAGTTGCGACGATTCTGCCGAATGGTTCGTTGCAGTTTGCACCTGCTGCGAATTACTTTGGAACAGTGAATTTTGTGGTCCGTGGCACGGACAATGGAACTCCGCCATTGTCGACGGATGCGACCTTGACCATTACCGTAACACCGGTTAACGATGGTCCGATTGCGGTGGATGACGTTGGTCCATCCGATCGCTTTAACGTAGCTGGATTAACTGGGGCGACGGCGTTGTTGGATGTGATGCGTAACGACAGCCCTGGCCCAGGGGAATCGAGTATTGATTCGATCAGGATCAAGCCTTTCACAACTTCGACTACGACGCTTGGTGGAACAGTCGCAGTCAATGCGGATCGCACTCGCGTGATATACACGCCACCCGTCGGGATCATCAATCAGTTGGATTCCTTCAACTATTCCATTGAAGACAACGCCGGATTGAGTTCATCGGCTCGCACCGAAGTGTTCATATTGCCGCCTACGTTCCCGTTTGCTGCGGACGATGCGTTTTCGACTTCGGAAAAGATGGTCGACACTTCCTATCCTATCAATGTATTGGCCAACGATTTCGTCAATGATGGGTTTGCCGCACGGTTGCTTTCGATAGTTACGCAGCCCGCATCCGGCAAGGGGACTGCGACTGTGGTAGGCACCGACACGCCAGATGATCCGAGTGACGATCGCGTGGTCTACACGGCGCCTGCACACGTGTTTGGCGGACCGATCTTTATCGTCTATCAGATGACCGATACGAAGCCAGACAGTGTACCGGTGAACGCAACGATTACGATCAACATCACTGAGGTGAACGATCCGCCTGAGCCATTTGGAAAGAATGCGACGGTGGCCGAGGATACCGCTTTGACGATTGACGGTCAGACTTTCACCAGTGACATCATTCGTGGGCCATTTGAGGAAGCACAAACGTTGACGATCACTGGAGCGGAGTTGCTCACGAATGGTGCGGGCACTGTGTCGGTAGTCAACGGAAACATTCAGTACGTACCAACGAAGGACTTTAATGGAGACGTATTGGTTCGGTACACGGTAATTGATAATGGTACAACCAATGGCGTAGGGGATCCGAAGTCTGCGAGTGCCACGTTGACGATTCGAGTCACGGAAGTCAATGACGCGCCGATTACGGTCGAGAAGACATTGCCGACGAGCCCGACGGTTTGGTTGGAAAACACGTCGATTGATATTCCGGTCTCAAGCGTGATTGCAGGTGACAAGCCTGGGCCTGACAACGAATCGGCACAAAGTATCAGCTTTACCCCAATTGTTGGCACGCTAACAACGGTTAAGGGTGGAACGATCGTACAGAACGGTAATACGTTGACTTACACGCCTCCGCAATTCTTCAATAGTCTGGTCGATGGCTTGGACTCGTTCAGCTATCAGATTTCCGATAACGGAACTCCATCGCTCTCGGCGACGGGCAAGGTGAACTTGTACGTTAGCGAGAAGAACCAAGCACCTGTTGCTGACGATTTGTCCCGTTCGGTCTTTGCAGGGGTGACGACAGTCATCGACTTGCAAGCTGCGTTGGATGCGATGAATAAGGGAGCACCGAACGAGTCGGGGCAGACCTTAACGATTACCGAGTTGATTTTGCCACCATCGTATCCTGGGACTTTGTCGCTCAATGCGAATGGTACCTCGCTGACCTACTTTGCACCGATTGGTACTGACCAGAGCTTTGACTTCCAGTATCGAATTCGAGATAACGGAACGACCGCAGGTCAAGCCGATCCGTTAGAGGATGTTGGGAACTTCACGATTGTCGTCAATCCATTCCAACCGAGCTCGATCAAGGGTGTGGTATACATCGACGATAACTTCAATGGTGTGTATGACAACAATGCGGCGGGACTGGTCGAATTGCCGGTCGGTGGTGTAGAGGTAACGCTCAGCTACGCCGATCCAGCGAATCCAGCGAACACGCTTCGAAAGACCGAGATGACCGAAGCGGACGGATCGTACGACTTTGAGATGTTGCCTCCGGGCACGTACACGGTCAGTTACGTGAATCCAGTGGCCATGATTGAATCGGGCACAGCGATTCGATCTCAGACCTTTACGATCAATCCTCCTGGTAATCAGAACTTCACCCATAGCTTTGGGGTGTTGGGAATTGTTCCATCATACGGTACTGCGATTGAGTATTTTGCATCGAGTTTGTATCTCAAGGATTCGACCTTGCGAACTCGCGGCATGTACGCTGTGGTGAACAATGCAACGGGTTACACCGAATGGACATCGAAGAAGGATGGGTTTGACGGCGATCGATTCCACGAAGTGGTGCTCAGTGCAGACGGAACACGGGCTTACGTGACGGCTGTGCGAGGCAACGGTCAAGTCTTCACCGCCACGTTGGTCGAGAAGAAGCAGTTCTTGAGAACGCAAGCTGGCAGTGGTTTCCAATTGGTCCGCGTGTTGGCGAGTTCTTCGGATTTGGTCTGGGTTCCGGTCAATCCAGCTTCTCCGCCAGCGATCAGTGCCCCGGGGTACTTGGATTCTGTTGATAAGTTCTTCGAGCAAGAAGGCTGGAACTAAGTTTTGGGATTTGCCGAGGAATCGGTATAAGGCAATTTAAAATGAGTAGAAGCCCCGCGATGAGTGGGGCTTCTTGCATTGGTAGCGAGGCAGAGCGTTCCAGGTTATGATATGGACTTCCCTCCTGAGTGTTATCCCCCCCACAATTCTTGGAATACGATGAGTACATCCAACGCTGATGCCAGCAAGTCCACGCAACCGAGTAATCTTGTGATTTGGTTGATTCTTGCGATGGCTTCGATCGGTTTTGCGTTCGACATTTACGAGTTGCTGATGTTGCCATTGATCATCAAGCCTGCGATCGCTTCGTTGAGTTCGCCGATTGTTGAGGAGATGGTCAAATCTGGGACACCTAGACCGGAGGCGATGGCTTTGTGGGTACCGGGAGGGGACAACTATGTATTGTGGGCTAGAACGTTGTTTTTTGTGCCGGCGCTCGTTGGTGGCGTTTTTGGACTGCTCGGTGGTTATTTGACGGACTTGTTTGGTCGCCGTCGAGTATTAACCGGTTCGATTTTGTTGTATGCATTTTCAGCGGCAGCGGCTGGATATTCGAAGGATTTGTATACGTTATTGTTTTTTCGATGCCTGGTATTTATTGGAGTGTGTGTTGAGTTTGTTGCCGCGATCGCTTGGTTAGCCGAGTTGTTTGACGATCCGAAGAAGCGAGAGAAGGCGTTGGGTTACACGCAAGCGTTCTCGTCGATTGGGGGATTATTGGTTGGGAGTGCTGCGGTCTTGGCAGCTTGGTTAGCTCAGAAGAAAGCGTTGCCGCCGATCCATGGAGATTATGAGGCTTGGCGATACACCTTGATCTCTGGAGTGATTCCGGCGTTGCCATTATTATTGATTCGTCCGTTTTTGCCTGAGTCGCCGAAGTGGCAGGAGAAGAAGCGAGCGGGGTTGTTGAAGCGACCGAGTCTCAAGGAGTTGTTTTCACCTGCGTTGGCAAGGACTACGATCATTACGACGCTGATGTTTGCGGCGAGTTATGGGATCGCGTTTGGGGCGATTCAGCAGTTGCCTCAGATTTTGGCGGGGCAGGCTTCGATCGTGAAGGATGCGACGAGCAAGGGTGAGGCGGAGATTGCGGCGATTGAGAAGGAGACGGGGAAAGCGTTGCCACCGGGCAGGAAGAACTCGATCATTGGAAACTACCGTGACGAAGAGATTGCGAAGGTCACCATTTTCCAAGAGGTTGGGGGATTGGTTGGACGGGTAGCTTTAGCTTATTTGGCGCTTGTGATTGTCAGTCGGCAAGCGTTGTTGCGATGGTTTTTGGTGCCGGCGGTGGTGTTGGTGCCGCTATTGTTTTACTGGATTAGTACGTCGTACAAGTCTGAGGATTCGCTGCTATGGATCAAGTTAGGGATTTTCGCGGCAGGGTTTTTAACCGTCGCGCAGTTTAGTTTTTGGGGGAACTACATACCGCGTGTATTTCCGTTGCATTTACGTGGGACAGGAGAGAGTTTCGCGGCGAACATAGGTGGCCGAATTCTCGGGACATTGGCGGCTTTTTTAACGATAACGTTTTCTGCATCGAAGCCACCTGATCCGGGAAAGATTGCATTGGTAGGTGCGATTGTGGCGGGAAGTTATGCATTGATCGGATTGTTGCTTAGTTGGCTGTTGCCTGAACCGGGACCAGAGGGTGCGGAGGAGTAGTTGGCGGCGTGGAAGTCTTTTGATGTTCGAACTGGCCATTGAGGTCGCTGACGAAAGTGGGGCGAGAGATGGAGCCTTCGGTTTCTTTTGCCAATCAGTTATTTGCAGCGATGGAGCGATCGCGTTCAATTGAACAGTTATTGCATGACCCTATCGTTGCGCTTTCGGCAGCATTCAAGATTTCTTCGGTGCTAGTGGTGACCGCCTCGAAGGGGGCTTGGAAAAGTGTTGTGGGGGTGGGGCGACCGACTCCGGTGGTGGCGTCGATTCCGGCGGTGGCTTTGGGGGAGTGTTTAGATACGCGTCGCACGCAGCAGGCGTCAGGGTGGATTCTGATGCCAATTGCTTCGACGACGGCTCCTGATTTGATCGCATGTTTTTTCAGGGGTGAAGGGCAGCAGGATTCGCAGACTCTTTCGGTGGAATTCGAGGGGCTTCGCGAGCATGTATGTTTGTTGGGTCAAGCGATCGACGGGTGGCATCGGCAGCAGCGAGCGGGGCGGGAGGTTGTTCGGCTTAATCAGATCTTAGAGGTTGCGGCGAATTGGCATTCGCATCAGGATCTGGATCGATTGCTGCAGGATATGGCGCAGGCGGCAACACGGTTATTGCGGTGTGATCGAGCGAGTATCTTTTTGTGGGACAAGGCTGCGGGCGAGTTGGTTGGTCATCCTGCGTTGGGGATGGAGGGTAAGCCGCTGAGGATTGCGGATGACAAGGGTTTAGCAGGAGCGGTGTTGGGGAGTCAGCAACCGCGTCGATGGGACCGTTCGGATCCGACGGATGAGGTGGATCGCAAGGTGGATGCGAGCAGTGGGTATCGGACGGATTCATTATTGGCGGTACCTTTAACGGATCCGCGGGGCAAGCCGATGGGGGTTTTTGAGGTGATCAACCACGTGGATGGTCGGTTTGACCTTCAGGACGAGAGTGATTTATTAGAGTTAGCGAAGCATGCATCGGCAGCTTTATCGAACACGCAGACGATGCAGAGATTGATTCAGACGCGGGATCGGTTGACGAAAGATGCTGCGGCGCAGGTTCAGTTGATAGGACATTCTCCGGAGATGGTTCAGTTAAAGGGGACCGTGGCGAGGGTAGGGGATACTGATTTAGCGGTGTTGTTATTGGGGGAAAATGGAACGGGTAAGGAAGTTGTTTCGCGCCAGATTCACTACCAAAGTCGACGTCGTTTTGAGCCTTTCATTGCGGTGAATTGTGCGGCGATAACAGAAACTCTTTTGGAGAGTGAGTTATTTGGTCATGAGAAGGGTGCGTTTACCGATGCTCATGAGACGCGGACTGGTAAGTTCGAGTTAGCCAATGGTGGGACATTATTTCTCGATGAGATTGGGGACATGAGTCTGGCGGGGCAAGCGAAGCTTTTGCGGGTGCTTGAAGAGAAGGTGGTGGTGCGGGTGGGTGGTTCGGCAGCGATTCCTGTGAATGTGCGAGTCATTGCGGCGACGAATCAGAATTTAGTTGAGTTAGTTCGGAGCAAGAAATTTCGAGAGGATTTATATTTTCGTTTGACGGTGGTCACGATTCAGTTGCCTCCGTTGCGGGGGCGTGGTGAGGATGTGTTGCAGTTGGCAGACTTCTTTTTGACGCTGTTTTGTAGCAAGATTGGGAGAAGTAAGCCGACGTTGTCGGGTTCAGCGCGCAAACGATTGCTTTCGCACGATTGGCCGGGTAACGTGCGAGAGTTGCGAAACATTATCGAGCGGGTGGCTTATTTGACGACAGAAGACGTAGTCGATGATTCTCAGATCGATTTTGTAAGGTCTCCGCGAAGTCACAGCGACGACCCGCAGGCTTGGGTGGATCTTTCGAGATCGTTGGCGGATGCGACCGCTGATTTCCAGATCAAGTACATCGAGCAACAGATCAAGGCTTGCAATCGCAATATTACGCAAGCGGCGGAGCGGATGGGGTTACAGCGATCGAATTTGTATCGCAAGATGAAGCAGTTAGGGATGCAATCTCAGGAGCCTTAAAGTCTGAGAGAATCTTTGGGTCCCCTGTAGGAATCAACGCGTTCGTTTACTATGCTACAGCGAGTCATTACGGACTTTATTTCGTCGGTTTCAACTTGAATCGTTCTGTGTAGTTATGTTGAAGAATAATTTGCGAGTGCGCTATGGTTCGAAAGTGCTGTGGCTCACAGTTTGCTTGGTTGTTTTCCAAGTTTTTGTGGTGGGAGAAACGGAAGCGCAGGATTCACCGAGGCTAGCGATCCAAGGAGAGTATCTCAAGGGAGGCCGTGGGATCCAAGTTGCGGCATTGGCTGGGGAGAATTATTTGGTCTCCGTCTTCCAAGGGGGGCTTCCTGGTGCTGGTTGGGATCGGGGGCCAGTGCAAACCGAGGAGATGGATCGGGAGGAGTTGGCCGCCGTGCTTGAGGGTGCGGAGAGGACGCAGCGGGTGAGTCCAACGCTCGGCGCGCGGCCACCGGCTGCAGCGGAAGTTTTGTTCGATGGCACGCAAGAATCGGTTGATAAGAATTGGATGCAGGGGGCAAAGCGGATTGAGGGAGATTTGTTGTTGGCTGGTTGTACGACCAAGTCGACGTTTCGCGATTATCGTTTGCATTTAGAGTTTCGCACTCCTTTTGTTCCGGAAGCGATGGGGCAGGGGCGAGGAAACAGTGGTGTCTATCATCAAGGTCGATATGAGACACAGGTTTTGGATTCGTTTGGATTTGAGAACGAAGGGAACACGTGTGGCGCGATTTATGGTGTCAGTGCAGCGGAGTTCAATGCGTGTTACCCTCCGATGACGTGGCAGACGTATGATGTCGAGTTTGTGGCACCCCGCTGGGATGATACGGGAAAGAAGATTTCAGAAGCAAAGTTAACCGTATGGTTGAATGGTTATCCGATTCATCGGGATCGGAGTGTGCCTGGTTCGACGACCGCTGCGCCTGTGGGGGAGAGTCCAAGCGATGGACCGTTGTATCTTCAGGACCATGGTAATCCGGTGGCTTATCGGAATATCTGGATTGTTCCTATGGATGCAGAGCGTGTGGCGCAGCGGCCACGAGTTGCGGGTTATGAGCGATTGGCAGCGGCCAGCAGCAGTCCTGCAGATCAGCAGTTATCGGGTAGGATTTTGATCAGTGAGCTGGGTTGTTTAAGTTGTCACTCGGCTGGCAAGTTTGAAGGTGGGCTTGCGCGAAAAGACGCGCCTGTGCTTGAGCAAGTCGGAAACCGAATTCGGCCTGGATACATCGCTAGCATGTTGTTGGATGTACATGGATCGAAGGTAGGGACAACGATGCCGGATCTGCTTCATGGTTTACCTGAGAGTGAGCGAGAAGCGACTGCGAAGGCGATTGGAGCGTATCTACAGAGTACAGGGAAGACACGTCGCCATGCACGGGTGGACGTTCAGGCAGCGCAGCGAGGCAAGCAGTTGTACGAGCGAGTGGGTTGTGCAGTTTGTCACGGAATGGCGGATGGATCGCGTCATAGTTCGACAACGCTTCCGTTTCCTGATTTATCCAAGAAGTATTCGCTAGATGGGTTGGCATTGTTTTTGAAGCAGCCGCATACGGTTCGCCCTTCGAATCGGATGCCTGGAATGCATTTGGATGATAACGAGTCGCGTGATCTAGCGCATTATTTGCTTCCA
>JBIJCS010000609.1:0-2787 GCA_044344575.1 Pirellula sp.
GATATCGACTAAGGCGAATGTATTTCCACCGTAAGCGACATCACAAAGGAATTTTGTGCCACAGGGAAGTTCGATCGGGACTTTTTGGGAGATGCGATAACTAGGGACATTTTGTAGGGATACCGATCGATCAGGATGAAGGGTTGCGGTGACGTTGCCAACACAAGTTTCAAACGTGTGGTCACCTGGTTCAAGTTTGCCGAGGAAGCGAAGTGTTTCTACAACTCCGATAGTTCCGTGACCGCACATACCGAGGTAGCCAACGTTGTTGAAGAAAATGAGTCCAGCGGTGTTTTTTGGATCTTGAGGTGGGATGAGAATTGCGCCGACCATGACTTCCGATCCACGTGGTTCATTCAGCAAACCTGTACGCAGATAGTCATATTGCATTCGCATGGTATCCAAGCGATCTGCAACGGATGGAATAGATGCATGTTTAGCTTCTGCTTTGAAAAGTACAGAATTGGAAGTTTGGGGCTGGAGAAAATCTGCATTGAGGGGGGTACCTGAAACAATGGTACGAGTTGGCTCTCCACCTGTATGGCTATCAAGGACCCGCACGTGCATAGCAACAACCTCGCTCAAATTACGCAATATCACATGAAAGTTCGCATTGAAAAACGGTTTGAGCGCAGCATACCAGTCGAGCGGTGAATCCACCAATGGGGTGTTTTGCCCCAGCTGATTTTGGAGTTGTGATTAGATCGAGAAAACACTCGTTTCAGACCTGTTTGTTATTTCACACGCCCCGCCAGTCGACCAAGCGGGAGGATGCCAAAGACCTTAAAATCATTGCTCTTGAGGCCAAAATCCAACAGAAAAATGAAGTCGTCGCCGAGCCGCTCCATGAGCACGTGCAGCTAAAAAAGGGCTTGGAGGACTCGAAATGGATGCAGGGTTCCCCCTGATACCAGCGACCAAGTTGTCGATTACGTCAATAAATCCTGTTCTGAGCCAAGCCGGCTTATTGAGTCCCTTTCAGGGAAAAGGATCGAGTAAGGGCCCTAATTCATCTCTCGAGATTTTAGAGAATTCATAAGCAACGCAGGAATGCCCCGCGTGAAGACTTCGCCCTATTGCCCCAGAGCAATGGAAAGATTGAGCGATATCATCGGACGATCAGAGGAGACTGTGTACGAGCCAAGAGCATGGCAAGCTTGACGATGCTGGTCAAGCGGTAATACAGAACGTCCATCATTACAATGCAGTCCGTCTCCACGGTGCGATTGGATATGTGACTCCCTAGACGAAGCTTGCTGGCGAAGGAAGAAGAGCTCTTTGCCCAGCGAGATGAGAAGCTCGAAGCGGCTAGGGAACTACGAAGGCTTCCGCAAGCTGAGGCGATATAAAACGTTGCATGAGTGTTCTGAATCGATTAATAGCAAACATGCCTGAGCGGGGGATAGGGCAATGCTGGGAGGCAACCCCTGTTGATTGATTACCGCACCGGCTCAGGTTCGGGATCGAAGGGTTGCGTCAGTCAGTCTGACATGAGGCACTGCTTCCCTTCGATTCTGGTGAGCAAGCGATAAATCCAAACGCTGGGATCTAGAATATCTCAAAACAAATTAGTGACCGTTACCTATTTACGATTAGCGCCGATCAGACAGAAATCCATCGCACGCTGAACCAAAAAACGATCTGAATCTAGAATCCGAAGAGCGAATCTTGCAGAAGACTATTTACCTTTGAATTTGTCATGACAAGCTTTGCAGTTGGTAGCGGCTTTAAAAGCGTCCAATGAACCTTCGCGACCGACGACAAGTTTGGCAGTTGCGAGAGCTACGGCACCGGCCTGCATTTTCCATTCGCCTGCATCGCCTTTTGGGGCATCGTTTTCAACCAAGTCGATTACCAGATCGAGAAACTGCTTCTTTTCATCATCATTTGCGGAGCCACTGGCAAGTTTTTTGTAGAGCGACGAGTCACCTGCGAACCCGGCTTTCATAACATCTTTATTTGATTTTAGTGGGGAGACGGTCATCGCGGTGGCGAGGGTTCCGAAGCCGAGGGCGGACAGAGCGATTAGGGTTAGCGTCGTTTTCAAAGTAAGGGTCTCCCGAGTGAGAAAGGATGTTAGCCACGGCGTGCATGAGTCAGAGTAACAGAATAACACAATAGCGGACTTTCTGGTCACAGGTGAAGAGGTTAATCATATCGACGCAGCATGACGAGAGCGTCTGACGAGGTTCGCGCGGAAGGCACACGATCACAGGTCAACGGCCGATCTGGCGGAACTGGCGAGCTGATGCAAGCGACATACTTCATATCGGCTATTGGCCAAGGAAGCCACTAGGACGCTGGAGTCAATGCAAGCATTCCAAACACCACCGAACTTTTGCTAGCATTCCCCCACCAAACCGGGGACAGTCCCCGCGCCCGTTGTTCATTTGCTAGCATTCCTGACCAGCGGATTGGGGGACAGTCCCCGCGCAGCGGCCATCTTTGCTTGATTTGCTAGCGTTTGAAAATGAAAAACTATTTTGACCATTTCGTTGACAGAAATGCAGATTTTTGGAACATAGAAATTGGGTTGAATTATTCACCTTAATCCTCGCTGTCTCCAATACACACAACACACACGCAGCGCGGGCCACCTCGGAGGTGGAATCGGAATGGATTTCCTCGGTAATGTCCTTTCCCGAATTGACTGTCCCGAAACTCCTTTTGGGAATGCGCTAAGGGTAACGCTTTTCCACACCGTTTGTCCCCAAACTCAGTGCGTGTGATCCGTCCATTCGGCGGTTCTCCAATCGTTGTGTTCCTAGTCATCCCAAAGGCTTTTCT
>JBIJCS010000121.1:0-10254 GCA_044344575.1 Pirellula sp.
CCATTTGTTCATGAATGGCGGGCCCTCGCAGGTCGATACTTTTGACCCCAAGCCAGCGTTGGACAAATACGATGGGCAGCGTCCACCGGGGGCTGATTTGAAAACGGAGCGCAAGACGGGTGGCTTGATGAAGTCCCCATTCAAGTTCGCGCGCCACGGTCAGTCTGGGCTTGAAATCAGCGAGATTTTTCCACACTTGAGTACCTGCGCGGACGATTTGTGCGTTATCCGTTCTATGCATACGAATATTCCTAATCACGAACCATCGCTCTTGATGATGACGAGCGGCGAAACGCAACCGACGCGGCCGTCGATGGGCTCGTGGTTGCTGTATGGTTTGGGGACGGAGAACGAGAACTTGCCAGGATTCGTCGTTCTGTGTCCTGGCAAACCAGTTGTCGGGCCTGCCCTTTGGGGCAATCGCTTCTTGCCGGGGATTTACCAAGGTGCGCAGATCAACAACTCGAAGATGGATCCTCAGAGTGTCATTCGCGACATCAAGAACTCGGCTCTGTCGGCCAATGCACAGCGGGAGCAACTCGATCTTCTCAAGCGACTCAACGCGGTGCATTTGGAGCAACGAGGAGGTAGCGACAACCCGCTCGAGGCGAGAATTCAGTCGATGGAGATGGCTTTCCGCATGCAGACTGAGGCCCAAGAGGTCTTTGATTTGGGCCAGGAGACACAAGCGACACGGGATGCGTATGGCAAAGGGGAATTTGCAGACGGATGTTTGGCCGCGCGTCGATTAATCGAGCGTGGGGTACGCATGGTTCAGGTTTTCTATGGAAATGGACAACCCTGGGATGACCATGACAATATTGCGGATCATGCCAAAAAAGCTCAAGCGGTCGATCAACCGATCGCAGCGCTGATCAAGGATCTGAAAGCTCGAGGATTGTTTGACGATACGCTGATTTTATGGGGTGGGGAATTCGGTAGGACTCCTGTATCAGAGGGTGCGAAGGGGCGAGACCACAATAATCATGGTTTCTCTGTTTGGCTTGCTGGTGGTGGTGTGAGAGGCGGGATGGCTTATGGTGCTACCGATGAATTCGGATTTGCGGCCATTGAGAACAAGATGCATGTCCATGATCTGCATGCAACGCTTCTGCACTTGATGGGTATCGACCATGAGAAGTTGACGTACCGCTACTCCGGACGGGACTTTAGATTGACCGACGTCCACGGCCGGGTGGTTACAGACATACTTGCGTAATTTCCTGGCCAACGTTCATCGAACGGCGGTAAAGTTCTTCAGCATTCCGTCTTTTGAACGAAAATGCGACGACATCGCCAACGCCACCGGTGAGCAAGATCACTAGCATGATCAATACGACTGCCCAAATGGGATCCGTTCGTTTAGCGTCTATTTTGCCTCGATTTCGATAGCAGCTCCATAAAACGATGAGGAAGCCGACAAAATAAATGAAATACAAGCCCCAACAGGCCATGTAAAACAATAACGCCACGGCCGCCACTCCCATGCTACCTGGTCCACCTTCATGCATTGCGGAATGCTGCATAAATAATGCGAAACCGACGAGAGAAACAGCCCATGCAACCAAGGTTGCAACGTAACTACCGATCGTAAAAACTGGTCTCCTAGCAACCAAGCTGATACCAAGGGCAAGGTGTGACAGTCCTAGGAGGAAGTAAGGGGAGATCATTTCATAGGGTAGAGGTATAATAGAAGCGATACGAAAACTGTACCGTTCGGGGGAAAACGCATCGACATTAAAACTCCCTATTACGATTGAAAAAGCAGCAAATGCGATGTTGAGGATTCCAAAGATCTGGGACGCAATAAATTTCAGCATCATGGTATGGCATTAAAGGGATAGGAAAGTGCTAGTTCGGACGCACCTAGAATCCTAGATGCCAGCCGCGACGTTTCATGACGCTGATTTTTTCAAAAAATGACACGGAACCGTAGGGTATGTGCAGCGGTCCACGGTTACAAAATAAGCCACACACCCCCTCAACACCATCCAAACAATGCGTACGGTTCAAACAACGGGTCGCGGAACATACCTTTGCGGCCAATGTCCCTTGCATATCTACTTTCAATTTTCTCGATTCAACTCTCTCGTGCCATCGGCTCGCCCCACACCCTACGGATGGGTGATCCTACTGTGATATAAAGATGCAACGACTCATTGATCGTTAGCTGCGGAGGAAAGATGCGTCGGAAATCGCTTTGATCCATTCGATCATCTGCTGTAGCCCTTGGGCCGTACCAACTTGGGGCGACCATCCTAGCATTCGCTTCGCTTTTGAGATATCCGCTACAAAGTAGTCTTGGTCGCTTTGTCGTCTTGGCAGTTTTTCATAAACCAAGCCTTGTGATAGTCCCAATAATTTCGACAAGCGATCGAAGAGTTCCAGCAGACTCATGCTATTCACAAGCCCTCCACCGATGTTGAAGACTTCCCCAGCACAGTGCTGACGATTCTCATACGCCGTTCGATAAAGAGCGATCAAATCGCGACTGTGCAGCATGTCCCGAACTTGTTTTCCCGTCCCCGATATCGTGAATGGAACGATTGGCTCATGCTTTTCAAGACATCGCGCCTGCTCAATGGCTTTCATCGTAAACCAACCGACCCAACCTTGATCTACCGTCGCATATTGCCTTCCTCCGTAAATCGAGGAATGACGAAAAACGACTGTCTTCAAGCCAAAGTTTCGGTACCAATCTCGGACATACTGATCCGCTGCGCCTTTGGAGCACCCATAGGGGGATGCAAAATCCAAGGGCATGGATTCGTCGATCCCATCGGGGAATCTTGGTAGAGAATAGCGAGTATCGGTCTCGGCATACTCGAGGAAATTGAGATCGCCGTAAACCTTGTTTGTTGAACTGAAGGCAATGAATGCATCTGGTGATTTTTTTCTCGCAAGCTCCAGTAAGTTGATTGTCCCTAGCGCGTTGGTGCGAAAATCACCGATTGGGTCGGCGAGTGACGTTGTCATAGCAACTTGACCAGCCAAATGGCAGATGTAATCAAAGGGTCCGTGCTTGATGAACACATCGGCTAAGCAGTCGTAGTCGGAAATATCTGCTTCGCGAAATACCAAGTCATGTTCATTTTGGCAGCGATCTTGCAACCAACGCAGATTTTCCCATGAGCCGGTCTTGAGCATCTTGTCTACGACGGTCACACGCCCGCCATCTGCAAGATAACCGCTAGCGACGTTTGATCCTAGAAAACCACATCCACCGGTAATCAATACATTCATCTTGTGAACCACTAACTCCCAAAGCGATTAGATCGAACGCTTCCCAGAAGCTAACTTCGGCAGAATGCCACGATCGTACGGACCATATATTCGATCATCTCTTCGGTTAGGCCGGGAAAGGTGCCGACAAAAAGAGTGTCGTTCATGATCTGATCCGCACCAGATAAATCTCCGACGATCCGTATCCTCTCGGGGGACTCCATGCGGATCGCGGCAAATGCGGGTTGCCTGAGGAGATTACCACCGAACAGCATACGATTTCCGATCAGATGTGCATCGAGATGCTCTGCCAATTGCGTTCTTGAGAAACGAGCGTTAGGACGAATCGAAATTTTGAATCCAAACCATGAACACTCGGTCCGACAACCGCTGGTATCCCAAGTGAAGCCGCTCGATGGATGCCAACCGATTGCATGAGTTGGCAGCGCGAACTCCAAGACATCTTCTAACTCAGCTAAACCGCGTCTGAGCAGCTCCCAGTTTCGCTTTCGAGCTTCGATAAAAGCTGGAAGCTTGTCGAGTTGCTTCAATCCGATGGCGGCTTGGAGATCCAACGGCTTAAGGTTGTATCCCAAATGGCTATAGATGTACTTGTGATCGTATCCCTGTGGCAGCTCCCCGAGTTGCCATCCAAACCGCTTATTGCAAGTGTTGTCTTTTCCTGAAGGGCACCAGCAGTCTCGCCCCCAATCCCTGAAACTCTCGACGATCACCTTGAGGGCTGCTTGCCGAACCACATTGACAGCGCCTCCCTCCCCCATCGTCAAATGATGGGGAGGATAAAAACTCTGCGTAGATAAATCGCCCCAGCTACCGGTGTACTTGCATAACGAACCGTTTGCATCCCTTGGATCCATTGCAAAGTCATCTATCGCGGCAGATTCTCTGCTAAGAATGTAACGGCATCCTAGAGCATCACAATTGTCTTCGATCAACCACAACTGGTGCTCTTTGCAGAACTCGAGCGTTGCACGCAGGTCAAACGGATTTCCCAAGGCGTGTGCCATGATCACCGCTTTGGTTTTCCCTTCGCGGTAGGCGTCTTGAAGCTGCTCGCACCTCGCGTTGCCAGTGACAGGATCGGCGTCGATAAAGACGGGGATCGCCCCACACTGCAGAATCGGAGCAACCGTAGTGGGAAAACCGGCTGCCACCGTGATTACTTCATCGCCAGCCATCAAGCGTCGATCCCTGGGTAATTTGGGGCTAGTCAGAGCCGAAAGAGCCAGAAGATTTGCGCTCGAACCTGAGTTGACGAGCAGGGAGTTGCGCACGCCAAGAAAGTCCGCCAGGGACCGTTCGAATTTTTCACCTTGAGCTCCCAGGGTCAACCAAAAGTCCAGAACACTTCCGACCGCAGCTTCGACTTCATCCTCGCTAAAGACCCTGCCCGCATAAGGCACTGGTGTCTTGCCTGGGAAAAACTGCGCCTTGTGCGGATCATCCCCGGCGCGGTTGCTACGGTGATTACGTCGAGAGTATTCCCGAACGAGTCCAAGAATCTGATTGCGAAGTTCGTCGGATTCCATCATCAATTACTCAGCCCACATCCTTCGTTGGAATTTGCCCATGATTGTTTCATCGCAGTTGCATCGTCGAGGTACTTTCTCAAGCATCGATCGGTCGCTTCGATAGGATCGCTCCCTTGGCACACAGCGGTATACCAAGATGCCGTCTGCTCCACACAGGTATCAAAAGTCCAAGTAGGCTTCCAACCCAAAACATGAAAGGCTTTGTCGATTGCGAGATTGAGACTGGATGCTTCATGTGGTTGTTCTGGATTCGAAACGTCTGCCCAAACCCCTCCGGTGTGTTTGAGCAGACACTCGACGAGATCTGCGACGGTGCGATTGCTCTCTAGTTCAGGCCCAAAATTGAATGCAGAGCAAACATCGGGAGATGTGTACTTCGACAATTTAGGGTTATGGAGGTGAGCAGCGAGCCAAAGATATCCGGATAGGGGTTCGAGAACGTGTTGCCACGGCCGCGTAGATTTCTTGTTGCGAACGGGTATGACGGTGCGGTTCATCACACACCGCATCAAGTCAGGTACGATTCGATCTAAAGCCCAATCGCCGCCACCAATCACATTTCCCGCACGTGCCGTCGCAATCCTGATTTCCGATGCTCCACCGGTGTTGGTTGTACCTGTGAAAAACGATCTTCGATACGCCGCCGTGACGATCTCTGCGCACCCCTTCGATGCGCTGTAGGGATCATAGCCACCGAGCGGATCCTCTTCCCGGTACGAATGAAGCCATTCTTTGTTCTCGTAGCACTTATCGGTGGTCACGACCACCACCGAACATGGCTTGGTATATCCAATCAGAGAGTCCAAAACGTTAACTGTCCCGATGACATTGGTTTCAAAGGTCTCCCTTGGCTTTTGATAGGAGGTTCTTACCAGGGGTTGTGCCGCCAAGTGGAAAATAAAGTCCGGCTGATAGTTTGCTATTTCGCTAGAGAGTTTCTGAGCGTCTCGTATGTCCCCGATGACTTCGTGATCGAGTCGCGAACGCAAATGTAATTGATCATATAACACTTCATGTGAGGCTGGATGCAATGCGTACCCAAATACGTTAGCACCCAGCGATACGAGCCAATTGGTAAGCCAACATCCTTTGAAACCTGTATGGCCTGTAACGAGTACCTTTTTACCCAAAAATGTCTCTTGGAACATCGTCGCTTCAAGCCTTCCAAATCTTCCAAGGTGCATTCCCAGTTTCCCATAATCTTTGCAATTCGTTGCGATCTCGGAGTGTGTCCATGGGCAACCAAAAGCCGTTGTGTCGGTAGGCTGAGAGGTTTCCTGAAGCCGCAAGCTTGGACAGGGGACTACGTTCCCATACCGTTTGATCCCCTTCTTGGATGTACTCCATCACGGCTGGCTCTAGCACAAAAAAACCACCATTGATCCATGCACCGTCACCAACGGGCTTCTCTTGGAAATCGGAAATCATCTTGGGATCTTGTTTACTGAAGGACAACGCTCCGTAGCGACCGGGCGGTTGCACTGCCGTCAACGTCGCCAATGCACCGCTAGAGCGATGAAAATCGATCAGTGCGTGAATATCTACGTCAGCAACGCCATCGCCATAGGTCAAACAAAACGTTTCGGCACCGACAAACGGTGCGATTCTCTTGATTCGACCACCTGTCATCGTTGCGTCACCGGTGTCGACGACCGTCACTCGCCAAGACTCCGCTTTTTTGTCATGCACTTCGACGGTATTGTTCGACATATCGAACGTTACGTCGGACATGTGCAACAGATAGTTTGAAAAGTACTCTTTGATCAGGTAGCCTTTGTAGCCAGTGCATACGATGAAATCATTGATACCAAAAGAAGAGTAAATCTTCATGATATGCCAAAGGATCGGCCTACCGCCGATCTCAATCATCGGTTTGGGTTTGAGGTAAGTCTCTTCCGAAATCCGCGTACCGAGCCCGCCCGCGAGAATAACTGCTTTCATGGAATCTTTTCCTGTTTCTTTCCCTCAGGGGTATTTTTCGCAACCTTGAGCTGCTCGGCTTGGATCATCCGTTTTTCCACCTAGGCGTTGTTGAAGCTGTTTGGATTTCCTCGAATTATTTTATCAGAGTGTTCGCTTGCGATCCTCCATCTTTCGAACTTCATTTCAAGAATTGCTCGAGGTTAACTACTGGAGGTTCATGCGCCATGGGTGCGGACATGCATACTACCGGGAGCCGGCTTCCTTGGACGATTGAAATAACGACGAAGGGCATGGCATATTCGAGTACTAAGGCCATTTTTGGGTGGTCTCCGAGCATGCGGCTAGCGTGCTCGAAAACCGGTTTGGACGTCGGATTCCACTTACTTGTCAACCAAAGAACGCAGCATGTCCGAGCGTCGAAATAGTGCGATGAGAGGGGAAAGGAGCTGAATTCCATTGGCATTTCCAAAAATACCCGATTCAAGCATCTCCTCTTTGCTCCATTCGGCTTTTTGCTGAAAGGTGGAGGGACTTCGCAGTCCGTCGGAGTCGAGAAACTTGTGGACGGTCATCACAAATGCGGTGCAGAGATTGGCAACTACCCAACCGATAGCCACCACTTGAATATCCCGTAGATTAGCTACCCCGAATCTTGCTGACAATGACCGACAACAAAAGTATCATGGTCACGAGATGGTGGCCGCTAAATGATTCACGCTTGTGCATCAAGCCTATTTATCTGAGCAATTGAGGTACCTGCATGATTAGCACGTTTTTTCGCCGGATGATCGTTGGACTGTTGCCCATCACTTTTTCTATCTGCATGGTTGCTTTTGGTGGAGAGCAGCATGTCGCACCAAACATTGTCGTTTTTCTTGCAGATGACTTGGGTTGGAAAGATGTAGGATGGCATGGAAGCGAAATACCGACTCCGCACCTCGACCGCTTGGCGCGTGCGGGGGCTCAACTGGATTTCTTTTACGTTCAGCCGGTTTGCTCGCCAACTCGAGCTGCGTTGATGACGGGACGTTATCCCATTCGTCATGGGTTACAAGTTGGTGTGATTCGCCCCTGGGCTCAGCACGGATTACCGTTACAGGAGCAGACGCTTGCACAAGGTCTCAAGGATGCGGGATATGCGACGGCGATCGTTGGGAAATGGCACTTGGGGCATTTTCGGGAAGACTACCTACCAACGCGCCGTGGATTTGATCATCAGTACGGCCACTACAATGGTGCAATCGATTATTTTGAACATACCCGCGATGGTGGTTTTGATTGGCACCGCGACGATCGGGTTTGTCGCGACGAGGGATACTCGACTCATTTACTCGCCGACGAAGCGATTCGAATCGTACAGCAGCATGCGGGCAAGAAACCTTTTTTCTTGTACGTGCCATTCAATGCCGTGCACTCACCGCATCAAGTCCCAGAGAGATACCTAGAAAAGTTCGACCATTTGAAAGGGGAGCGTCGTAGTTACGCTGGGATGCTCACTGCTATGGATGAATCGATTGGTCGCATTGTCGATGCCATTGATGCGTCGGGAGAGCGTTCTAACACACTGTTCTTTTTCTCGAGTGATAATGGTGGCCCTGCGCCTGGAAAAGTGACGAGCAACGGTACGCTTAGGGCATCGAAGGGGACAGTTTACGAGGGAGGAGTGCGCGTACCGGCACTGATGGTATGGGAGGGGAGGATTCCAGCAGGATCGGTTGTTAGGGAACCGATGCACATTGTGGATCTTTATCCGACGTTACTAGAAGTTGCGCAAGCGAAGGTACAGCAAAATTTGCCAATTGACGGACTGAACCTATGGAGTGTGATCGCAGAGGGAAAAGCGATGCCTGAGCGTGAAATACTGATCAATGCGGCACCGAAATCGGGGGCATTGCGAGTCGGAGATTGGAAGTTAGTGGTTCACGAAGGCAAGGTGAATTCAGCGGGTGCAGAGAAGGAGGAGCAACAGAAAGAAGCGCAGGAGGGCAGAGAGGTTACACCGAGAGGAATCGAGTTATTCCATTTAGGTTCGGATCCGGATGAAAGATCGAATGTCGCTGAGGCTCATCCTCAGCGTGTACAGTCGATGTATAAGCGTTGGAGGAAGTATCAATCTGAGGCGCTGGAACCCAAGGGAGAGGCAAGGCCACAAGGGTTTGTAGTTCCGAAAGTGTGGGGAGAATGAAATCCAATGGGTGGATTCAGAAGCAAAAACCGTCAAACGACGAAGTGATTTGGCATCACGTGGGGGATCGACCATTTGAAGGTAGCCATTTTAGGAACCATACCTGTTGCAGAACCGTCAACTATGATCGTTATCGGTGGTCTTGCATTGTTTTCGATATTGACACAACCCAAAATACAAATATGGTTTGAGCTCCTTGTAAGGGCAACGTTTCTGCACGGTTTCCCTGACACGCCTTCCAAACACACTATGCGTTGATGATCATTGCCTAATGAAAGTTCCATTGAGCCCAGATCGGTTGGACGAAAGTTCTTTGGAGAAGCTAGCAAGAAAGTCTGAGCATCGGGCGTTGGTTTACTCTGCGGTACCCAAGGAATTGGGACCTCGAACTGCGTCCATGTCTCGATCCGCTTGCATGTATGTTCAACCGAGCGTACGAATTGAAGAGCGCGAGGAGCTGCCTTTAGACTTCGATAGCGTTCGTATTCGTCCGCTCCGGCTTGGAATTTGCGGAACAGACCTGCACTTGATGGAGATTACGGACCGAGGGTTGGTACGATGCACAAGTCCATTCTCAATACCACCGCAGGGTCGAGTTATTGGTCACGAGGGGGTGGCCGTTGTGGAAGAGATAGGGAGTGGGGTCAAAGGATTCCAGGTCGGAGATTATGTTTGCAGTGAATCGATTCAAACCTGTGGGCATTGCAGACCTTGCCGGCAGGGGCAATTTAATCAGTGCGACCATTCCACGTTACTCGGGTTGCAAATTGACGGATTGTTCGCAGAGCAAGCTGTGGTATCGGCGGGACTGCTTCATAGGGTAAATGATCTTGTACATTCAGCGTCGAGTCTCGATGGGCTCGCTTGCGTAGAACCTGCAGCGGTGGCGTTCCTTGCTTTAAAAAATGCAGACGTCCAAGCGGGCCAGTCTGTTTTGGTAGTTGGGGGAGGTCCCATTGGACATCTCTCTGCTTGGCTTGCGAGAGAGTTTTTTGGTGCTAGTTCGGTGGTACTGACAGAGCCGAGCGAGTTTAGGCGGCAACATGCTGAATATGCTGCTGATTTATGCCTTCATCCCGATGAGCTTCATTCGCTGGGGAGGGCATTTGACGTAATCATTGAGGCTGCTGGTGCGTTAGAAGCGATTGACGGTCTGATCACGCGAATGCGTCCGAACGGTCGTATTGTATTGCTTGCGAGAACAGGTACATCCCTATCCATCCGGGGCGTGGATGAGATGATAACCAAGTCGATCAGGATTATGGGATCAAGAGGGCATTTAGGAGGAGCATTTGATGCGATCTTGGAGTTGATACGAAGTGATCGAATCGATCTTGGACGGATCGTCACGCGTCGAGTCCAAGGGTTGGC
>JBIJCS010000610.1:0-2784 GCA_044344575.1 Pirellula sp.
CCTAAGTGCGACGCATCGCGATCTCGTCAGCATCGAGGAGACCATTCGGTCGGCGACCGCCAAGCACAACGCCTTCCTCAAGGAGCTCGGCCTCCCTCCGTTGCCGTGATTTGATCGATCGGTTGGAGCAAGGCGAAGAACGGTGTCTAGACAGTCGTAGTTGTACGTTCGAATTAGGACGGAAGAGTCACAATTCTGATAATCCCGGCGGGGAGAACTGGTTTCAACCTAACTCGAAGTGCGTTTCTTAAGGCAGTACGATGCGACTCGCCCAACTTTGGGTGGTCGCTTCACGACGCAGTCATGGCATGATGAACTCTCAGCAAAGGAATTAGACGTAGGACGTGACTTGCTAAGTCCACCTCTCAAATCATTGCCAAAAAGTTGCGGGCGGCTAGGTAATTGTACGCTCATGCGAACGTGGAATCCGGTGAACAAGTGGCGCGGTTGATGAGTGTGGTTAATAGCGCCAAGCGACACTGCCTTGATGTATGGAAGTATCTAAAGGATATTCTGGATCGGATTTTGGCGGGAGAGACCGACTACGCGAAGCTGATGCCTGACGTTTGGAAACAAGAGCATCCAGACGCGGTTCGGGTTTATCGCGAAGAAGAGAGTCGTTACACGCCGGAACGAAAGCAAGTAACGCGAGCTCGTCGGATCGTTGCTGCGAAACTTAAGCGGTAGTGATAAAACGGCCAGGGCAAATTGGCCCGGGTACCTCCCTGTGGTGAGCGCTTACGTTGCAACCCTCATGCTTGATTGTCCAGCTTGCTGGAGGGTTCTCGCGGTATCGACGACGGCGATCAATCGTCTTTCGTCACGGTCATACTCCAGTCTCTTAATAACTGGGCGGTTTTTTTCCGAACTCATCCCCATGGCTTATTCCCAACAGCGGGGAGAGTATAAAATATGCGAAAACTGTTGTCTGCTTTAATGGAGCGGACAACCGACTATGCACAATTGGTAGATCGAAACTTGGGGAGGATGCCTGTGGACTACGGTTGGGAACGCTTTTGGTGTCCTCGAGACGAGCACTATCTCGCCACAGACATGGGGTATCTTTCCGATCCGAACAGCAAGCATGCGAAAACGGTCGCTCCAAATGTCAAGCCATTACACCAGTTCCAATCGCTTTCATGTATTGTTTTGTTAGGGGAGCCAGGCACCGGAAAGACAACTGAGTTTAACAAAGAGTTTGAAAGACAATCGCAGCAGTGCCATGAAAACAATGAAAAGTGCATAAAGTTCAATCTTAACGAATATCAGACCGATGCACTCCTCGTCTCGGATATCTTTGATGGCGTCGAAATTAATGCATGGAAGAATGGTAGTGGCGACCTTTACCTCTTTCTAGACAGCCTCGATGAAGCGCGTATTCAGATTAAAACCGTTGCAAACTTACTGTCCGCACGATTAAGCCGATTACAGGTGTATGCATCTAGGCTAAAGCTTCGAATCGCGTGCAGATCGGCTGAATGGCCAACCTCACTTGAAAGCTTACTCATTAAGTTATGGCCGAATGGTGAGTCGGTATTCCTTGAACTGACTCCTCTACAGCTTAGCGATGTGACAGTAGCAGCCCAACGTGAGAATCTTGATGCAACTCGGTTTACCGAGGAAGTATCAATGCTAGATGCGCATTCGTTCGCGAATCGCCCGATCAGCTTAAAGTTTCTGATGAGCGCTTTCAAAAACAATAACTCGCTTCCTCGCACGAAAAAGGATCTATACGAAACGGGGTGCTTGACGCTCTGCGATGAGTTTAATCAAAGCCGAAGGGATAACCCAGATTCAAGACAGTTGAGTCCGGCAGCGCGATATGCTGTTGCCACTCGCATCGCGAGCTATGTTGAGTTCTGCGGAAAAGCGACAATCACTCTTGCCCATTCCATCGATCAAACTGCAGGGGAAATCTCTCTAGCCCAACTTGCTGGAGGGTACGAGATGATTCAGGGAAAGCAGTTCGCTGTAACTGAAGCAATTGTGAGGGAGGTCCTTGAGACCTCACTTTTTACTGGTCGTGGACCTCAACGCCTTGCCTTTGCACACAAAACGTATTCAGAATTCCTCGCTGCTCAATATCTGAACAACAAAGAGATTGATGACACGCAAATTCGTTCGTTGATTTTCCATCCGAATAATCAGAGATCGATTGTACCACAGTTAGCAGAAATCGGGGCATGGCTCGCGATAGATAAGCCGGCAATTTTTGAGCAGATCTTCGCTGGAGATCCGCTCGTTCTGTTGAGAAGCGATGTGCCGACGGATGATCAACTTCGATTTCGATTAGTTGGACGGCTAATTGAAGGATTTAGGACGGGAGAGTTAGATGACTCCAATTGGTCAATGCGATCGCATTACCGAAAACTAAAGCATTCCAATATTGCCTTCCAATTGTGTCCAATTGTCACCAATCAAAATGAGGCTCTGGTGACGCGACGATTCGTTGCTGATTTCGCCGAGGAGAGCAATGCAACCGAACTCGTGAGCGCATTTCTATGCGTCACACTTGATCAAAGTGAAGATGTGAAAGTACGAGTACAGGCGGCGTATGCAGTGAGTCGCATTGGTGACCTGTCGAATATCAAATCGCTCGAACCGCTCTTGCACCTTAGCAGAGTGGATGATCCCGAGGACGAACTTCTAGGAATCGCGTTGTCATCGCTCTGGTCTCGAGATCTATTATCAGGGAAGTCGGTCTTTAACTTCCTCCGTCCCCCCCAACGCAGCGCTTTCCTGGGTGCATATCGTCACTTCCTTCATTTTGAGCTTCCCAAGAAT
>JBIJCS010000122.1:0-10238 GCA_044344575.1 Pirellula sp.
AAAGTGCCACGATCACAAGTACGATCCGATTCAGCAAACCGACTATTACCGGATGCGTGCGATCTTTGAGCCATATCATGTTCGGTTGGATCAAGTCGAGGGGGAGACGGATCTGAACAAGAATGGATTACCGCGGGTTTTCGATACCTTGTTAGATGCGCCGACGTATCGATTCGTTCGAGGCGAAGAGTCCAGTCCAGACAAATCGACGGTGATGACACCTAGTGTGCCTGCGCTGTTTTCTGGCGTTCCCTTTGAAGTCCAATCGGTGCGATTGCCGGGTGTGGCTTGGCAGCCGGAACGCAGAGCTTGGGTGATTCCCACGGTGATTGAAAAAGCGCGGGCTCAAGTGCATGCCGCAGAGAAAAGTTTGGAGGATGCTCGCCGGGGGATGGAAAAGGCAAGCGAGGAGTACCGCAATTGGATGGCTACCAAGATTGCACAGGATGCGAGTTTGGAAGTTTCTGGAGAGGGGAACTCGACGGAGGAGTCGGCACCTTTAGAGTTTGTGCATGAGACTTTTCAAACACTCGATCCCTTAGTTTGGCAGACGTTAGGTGGCGAATGGAAACTTGCACCAGGGAAGCTTGAGCAATTGCGTGACGGGCAGGATCGCAGTGTCTTGCGATGGTTAGGTAAGCCTCCGAGAGATTTCGATGTGACGGTGAAGTTTACGATTCAAGGAGGTAGCACGTATCGCAGTGTTGGGATCACCTTTGATGCGACGCAGGATGGAAGTGAAGAAGGGGCGAAGGGGTTAGCACCCGGTCCGCAAGACAGTGAGGTCATGGTGTATCTCAGTGCTCACAGTCCTGATCCAAAAGTTCAAGGGGCTTACGCGACTAAGGGGGCTTATCAATATCCGGCTGAGGGTCGAGCATCTGTGCCGGTGATGTTGCAAAAGCCTTATACATTGCGGGTTCAAGTTCGCGGGGATTTAGTCAACGCAACCGTTGATGGTGAGCCCAAGCTCGCTTGGAAGATTCCGATTGAGCGTAGGGATGGTGGATTGCGATTTACCGCGTTTGACGTTCAAGTTGCGTTTCATGAAATCGTCATCAGTGCGTTACCTGCTTCCGTGCAGATGCGTGAACCGGGTGGCTCGGTCAGCTTGGACCCCGAAGCTCGGTTAGGGGTCGCAAAATCGGATTTGGAGCTTGCTGAACACCGGCTAGCCAATTCCAAGTTAGAAGTTGAGGTATTGCAAGCTCGCCATGCTGCATGGCTTGCACAATGGGCGCGTGAGGATATGGAGTTAGGTGGTGTGACAACTGGCGAGTTTCAGGTCGCGTTGGAGAAACTCAGTCAGGAGGTGGGGCGAACGAAAGCTGAATCGTTACGGTTGGATCGCAAGATGGAGTTGGCGAAGGCTCAGGAGCGTTTGTTGGCGGCAAAGATTCAGCAGGCAAAGATTAGTCCTGAGAAGAAGGATGCGGCGGATAAAGAAGTTGCGGCTGCGATGGAGGGGGTGGTCAAGGGAGAGGCTCAATTGCAGAAAGCCTTAGGGGCAACGGAGCCTGAGGGTGAGTTGATTCGGTTTGTTGGAGCGAAGTGGAGTGCAACCCGCTTTTTGAATTCGGGAGCAGATGATCCGGCAGTTGAATTTCGTGCGACAAGTTCCGGGCGTCGCACGGCGTTAGCGAATTGGATTACCGATTGCCGCAATCCGTTGACGGCGCGAGTTGCAGTCAATCACGTTTGGAATCGGCACTTCGGTGAACCTTTGGTTTCGACTGTGTTTGATTTCGGCAATAAGGGGGCGAAGAGCGAGCATGTACAATTGCTTGATTGGTTAGCGAGTGAGCTGATGGAACACGGATGGAGCATCAAGCATGTGCATCGTTTGATTTTGGACTCCGAGCATTATCGGCGTGATTCGAAGGTGCCTGCAGTGGGACTAGGATTGGAAAAGGATCCTGATAATCGATTGATGTGGAGACGAGTTCCCCTGCGTATGGAATCTCAAGTGGTTCGGGATTCGATTCTGTCATTTGCGGGGCGATTGGATGGGACGATCGGTGGCGTTTCGGTTGCGATGAAAGATCAAGCGAATTCCACGCGGCGTAGTTTGTATTTTTTCCACTCGAATAACGAGCGTAATTTGTTGTTGACGACATTCGATGAAGCGTTGGTCAAAGAGTGTTACCGTCGCGAACAGAGCATTGTGCCGCAGCAGGCTTTGGCGTTGAGCAATAGCAAGTTAGTTCTTGAGAGTTGCGCACCGATCACAGACCGAATTAGTCAGGTGAGCGGCGATGATGAGGAGTTCATGAAGAACGCATTTTCATGGCTGTTGGGGATTCGGGCCGATGAGCAGATGTTAGCGGCGAGCCGTGCAGCGATGGGGCGATGGAAGGAAATGAGTGATACGGGATTAGGGCAAGGGCATCCGCAGCGCGAGCGCGTATTGTTGGTTTGGGCGTTGCTTAATCACAATGATTTTGTGACATTGCGTTAGGGTGCAAGAAGGTGGGGACAAGAAGACGGACAGTCTTGGATTTGGATCGGTTTTGGTTGCGCAGAAAGCTTGCGGCGGGACTTGTGAGTGGACTTTACAAGTCTTGACGGTATAAGAGCCAGCAGCTGGCCGAGAGCATGACAGCGATGAAGATGGCGTTGGTCCAAATGGGTTGCCAGGGGTCTCGTTGGATGTTTGGCATATCGAGATCACCTCGATCGATGGCGGTGACTTTGTTGTCTGGATTTCGTAGGACGAATTGAATGGTTTCTTGGATGGCGGAAGGTTTTGGATTGACGAGATAGAAAGGGTTGATGAAGTAGTCGTATAGGAATTCCGGTGTGGTGCTTACGGGGCGGAAGGTCAGTTCGCTTTTGGTAAGATCGGCATTCCAAGCGTCGACTTGTTTTGTGTGGTGGGCGACCCAGAGTCGGTTCTTTGTATCGAACGAGATCGTGGATGCAAACGCTTGTCCGGTGAGGTTGGGGACAGAGAGATTGAAGGATGGTGGTTGGTTAGAGGTATTGTTGTCTGATGTAGATGGTTTAAGGACCCAGATACGACCATCTTTGTTCAGCAGTGCGACGCGTCCATCGGGGGCTTGTGTTGTCCGTTTGATGGTGACTTTACCGAGGGATTCGAGGGGATAGGAATTGGTCATTGCGTCGAGGTTTACCAAGATTGGGATGGAGTCTTCAGGGCAGACGATGGCGGTCCGTCCGCAGACAGTGACATTTGCGACTGTTTCGGCGGGAAAGTTCAGGTCGAGGGATTGGGTTTTGGTGAGTTTCTTGCCGTCGAATTCGAAGAGAGCGATCGCGCCTTTTGAGACGACGACGAGTTGTTTGGAATTAGCAACGGGGCATGCGGCGAGAGGTTTGCGGAAGTCCCAATCGGCATCGGTGATTTTGCTGTGGCTTTCTTTGGATTTTGGGAGTTTCACATCGAAGCCGAGAACCGAGATTTTTTGTGGTTCGTTGACGGATGTGGATTCGGGGTCAAAAAGGTATGCTCCGTCGGCGGTGATGGAGAGGAGTGAGTTTTCCCAGAAGAGGACTTCGACGGTATCCAAGGGGAATTCGGGCGCGGCATCGAGACGAATGTCGTCCCAGGGGTTACGTTGCGTTTCGGGGTTGGCGATGGGTAAATTGTTATCGGTAGAGTCTGCCCATTCTGGGAAGCGAGCGAATTCGAGTCTTGGAGAGCTAGAGCCTCCGAGTCCCATGGGAACGAATCGGGAGCGTCCGAAGTAAAGATTTCCGGATTTCGGATCCCAGAAAGGGCCGAGGACTCGCTGTCCGTTGACTTCTCCGAAGGCGAATTGCCAAGTGGAGAGTTTCGGATCCCAGAAGAGGATTCTACCTTGGCGGTTTGCGGTGACGGGTTGGTCGTTGATGGCGAGGATGCTTTGAATTTCGGGTGGGCCTTTCAAGAAGCCTTCGGCGATTCCTCGGACGACACCGATGGTGAAGCAGATCCCCCAGAAAAGGACGGTTAGCACAACGCAGATGATCGGGTTCTTCCAGATCAGTCCGACGAATGCCGAGACGGAGTAGAAGACCATGAAAGCGAAGATGAACAGAGGGATGCACCAAAGGATTCCAAGGTTCCATATACCTAGTTGCACCCCGGAGTAAAGATACAGTCCGACGAGGAGGAAAGCGACATTGAGTGCGACAAAGATACAACCACCGATGTATTTGCTGAGGAATAAGAGGCTTCGCGAAAGCGGTTTGCTGAGCAACAAGTGCAGTGATCCGGTTTGGAACATATCGGGGATCATCGGTGAGGTGATGATGATCGCGATCATCATTGCGATTTGTCCGAGTCCGAGCCACATAATGAACGGGAATAAGTTGGCTTCGATAAACGGACGGATTTGCCGCAAGGTAAAGGGAAGAGGATCCATGAATCGCAATCCAGCGTAAGTTAGCCAAGTGGCTTGACCGGTCGCAGGCCGAATAGAGCCGGGGAAGGCGAGATCCAGAAGTCGTCGATTCAGTTTTTGGAGTTGGTCGGAGGATTTGTTGGTTAGCGAGATAAGTTCTTTGAGTTCCTCGCGTCGTTCTGCGGTAGGCCAAGCTTCTTTGTCGTAGAGGTCTGGTTTTTCCAAGAGTTGATTGAGGGAGGCGACGAGTCGCCCGATTGCAATTTTACGATTGGAAGAACGTTCGCGATCTTTTAGTGTTTTTTGGAAGTCGTCATCTAGTTTTGCAAACACTGCGCGTTGAGAGCGTGTGCCTCGCCCTGCGGAGGCTTGTGCTAGCTGATCCATCATTGCACCAGCATTAGTGACATCGCCGGTTCCAACGCGATACGTTTCACCTTCGGAAAGCGACAACGGAAACAGCGCGGCGAGGATTAGAGTCCATCCTGCTAGGAGGATCCAAAGGACGCGGGAGCGAATGGATTCGATGAAGCTATCGTAGAGTACAGCAAGGTAGGGTCTCATTATTTGGCTGCTCCGACGATATTCATGAAGACTTGTTCGAGGCTTGGGCGGGCACGTTCCATCCGCAGAATACTGAATTGATTTGCGCGGAGGGAGTCGATGAGTCTGTCGGTATTGGGTTGATCGATTGCAGGGATCGTGATTCGAGATAGGCCGGTGTTGGTTGTGCTTGTGGATGTTTGCACTTGGGATTCGCTGGTTCGGCTTTCGAAGATGATCGATTCGACAGTGGCGTCGTCGGGTAGGATGTGTAGTTGTTTGATTGCAATGGGTGTCGCGAGGACTTCGATGGTCAGCCGAGCGGTTTCGTCTTGGGTGTGATGACGAACGAGACCGTCGATGGTGCCGATACCGCGTAGTTTTCCAAGTGCCATGATAGCGACTCGATCGCAGATCAATTCGACTTCTTGGAGGATGTGGCTGTTGAGGAAAACGGTTTTTCCGCGTTGTTTGAGTTTTTCGAGGACTTCACGGATTTGTGAACGGCCCATGGGGTCGAGCCCATCGGTGGGTTCATCGAGGATGAGCAAGTCTGGGTCGTGCAACATCGCTTGGGCGAGCCCTAAGCGTTGTCGCATTCCTTTGGAGTATCGTCTTACGGCTTCGTTTTCGCGTCCTTTGAGGCTGACGAGTTCGAAGAGTTCTTTTTCGCGTGCAGCGATTTGAGAGTCCGTCATTTCGCTGAGGCGGCCGTAGAAGTACAGGGCGCTTCGACCGGTATGGTGTCGAGGAAAGACGAGGTTTTCGGGAAGGTACCCGATTTTACGTCGCGCGGCTTTACTACCTGCCGGTAGTTTTAGGACTTGGGCAGTTCCGCGTGTGGGGTGTAGGATCCCGAGAAGAACCTTGATCAGGGTTGTTTTTCCGGCACCGTTGGGGCCGAGCAGACCGAAGACTTCGCCGCGTTGGACTTGTAGCGAGACTTCTTTGAGTGCGGCGTGTGTGCGTGGGAAAAGTAGGCCTTCTCGGTACGACTTGGAAAGTTGGACTACATCGATAGCGAGGGATGCGTCGAAGTCGGGGGCAGGTTCCATGGCGGTCCGAGGAGGAAAAGGATTGATGCGAGTCCGGATATTCGTACTTCTACTGTATATCTTGGCGAATCGCGAGTCAGGAGCAAGCAATCTAGGAAAATCAGTCGGGCGAATGGGGCGAATGTTGGGACGAGTGAAAATTATGGAAACGGGAGCGAGAGACTTCGCCAAGAGCCTGAATTCTTGGTAGAATTTGGAAAAGGTCAGCGAAGTTGACCTCCCACCTGTGGGTTCCCACTTTCGTCGGGAACTAATTTTGAGGCGTTGTGCGTTGGCACGGCCCTACTTCTGGCAACCCTCTATTTTTTCGAATTCTTATGCATCGAATTGTGTCTCTCTCCCCTTGGAACAGTTGGTTCTGTCCTATGAAAAACGTGACAATATTGTTTGCTGGTCTGTGTGTTTTTGCTTCGAGTTTCGTTAATGCGGCCGATCCGAAGCCGTTGTTTAACGGCAAGGACTTTGAAGGTTGGCATGGTCGTCCGACGGTGGATCCGCGCAAGTGGGATTCGACCCCGGAGGCGGACAAGGCGAAGTGGAACAAAGAGATTGCGGATCATTGGAAGGTCGACAATGGTGAGATCGTCAACGATGGCCAGGGGGCTTATCTGACCACCAACGCTGATTTTGGTGATTTTGATTTGATGCTTGATTACAGGATTGTGAAGGACTGTGATTCGGGGATTTACTTGCGTGGGATTCCGCAGGTTCAGATTTGGGATCCGGATGCGGAGAACAATCGCAAGAACGGCAATGAGAAGGGGAGTGGAGGACTTTGGAACAATCCAGCGGGTTGGGCGGGTAAGGATCCATTGGTTCGGGCTGACAAGCCGGTAGGCGAATGGAACACGATGAAGATGCGATTGGTGGGTGAGCGATGTTGGGTATGGCTCAATGACAAGCCGGTTGTGGTCAATGCGCGTCTTCATGATTATTTTGCACCTGGACAACCATTGATTCAGCGTGGCCCGATTCAACTGCAAACGCACGGTGCGGAGATTCGATTCAAGAACGTTCAGTTGCAAGAGTTTAGTGCCGAGGAAGCCAATGCGATTTTGCGTAAAGCGGAAGATGAAGAATTGGCAAAGACCAGTAAGAAATTTGATGTGTTGTTCAATGGTTCGGATTTGGCAGGATGGAAGGGAGCGGTAGGGAACTACACAGTCACGGAGGGAGCCATACAGTGTTTGCAGGGCAAGGGTGGCGTTTTGTATTCAGAGAAGAGTTACGGCGACTTTGTGTTTCGCGTGGACTTCCAATTGCCCCCTGCTGGAAACAATGGCTTAGCGATTCGGTATCCGAGTGCAGAAGAGTTGGAGCAATTGCCAAAAGATCAGCGGCATGGCGATGCGGCTTATGTTGGCATGACGGAATTGCAAGTGCTCGATGATGGGCATCCGAACTACAAGAGCATTGATCCTCGTCAGGCGCATGCGAGTGCTTATGGAATGGTGGCGGCGAAGCGAGGTTATTTGCGTCCGACGGGGCAATGGAATCATCAAGTCGTCACGGTGAATGGGTCGAAGATCCAAGTAGAGCTCAACGGTACCAAGATTCTTGATGCCGATTTGGCGACGGTGACGGAATATATGGCGAACACACCGCATCCGGGCAAGGAGCGGGCGAGTGGTCACATTGGTTTCGCGGGTCACTCGGATCCGGTGAAATTCCGAAACGTCGAAATTTTGCCTTCAGCAAACTAGTTTGGCGAATCTTTGGTTTACTTGACCTCCTTGTCGATCGTGCCTGGGCATGGATCGGCGAGGAGATGGTGTGGGGAACGTTATCACGATCATGAAAGGGATGGTTTTGAACCGACAGTATTTTCGCGAAGCGATTCGATCCGGCTGGATTGCTTTTGGGGTTCTTCCGGCGGTTTGGATGGCTTGTGCTCTATCCCCCGCTCAGGTTATCGGCCAAGAGGCGGATAAAGCGGCAGTTGCGGAGCGGTCGATTCTGGAGGTTCCAGATGCGAACGCAGCTTCGGAAAAAGAGATGAAGCCTTACATCGAGAAGATCGAGCATTCGACGGCGAAGATTGAGATGTTGCCGATTCCTGGTGGGACGTTTCGCATGGGCAGTCCCGATACCGAAGAGGGGCGAAACGCTGATGAGGGCCCGTTGCATGAAGTTCAAGTCGGACCGTTTTGGATGGCGAAGTTTGAAGTGACTTGGGACTCCTACGACGTCTGGATGTCGGACTTGGACGTGTTCTATCGCGAGGTGAACAAGGTGCAGGCGACGCGTCGCGATGAGTTGGCCGATGAGTTTCAGAAGAGTCAGCCGACGAAGCCTTACACGGACATGACGTTTGGGATGGGCAAACATGGCTATCCGGCGATTTGCATGACCCAGCATGCGGCAAGAACATTTTGCAAGTGGCTAACACGCAAGACGGGGCGATACTATCGATTGCCGACGGAAGCCGAGTGGGAGTATGCATGCCGCGCTGGAACGACGACAGCTTATTCTTTTGGCGACGATGCATCGGAACTCGAGGATTACGCTTGGTTTGTTGATAATGCGGGTGAGGGGTACCATAAGGTGGGTTTGAAGAAGCCGAATCCTTGGGGGCTTCATGACATGCATGGCAATGTCGCTGAGTGGGTGCTCGATCAGCATACGCCGGATGGATACCGTGTGGATTTGGCAAAGGTCAATCCATTGTTTGTTCCACAAACACTTTATCCTCGTGTTGTGCGGGGTGGGGGTTGGGACAAAGATGCCGTAGCTTTGCGTTCTGCGGCGCGTGAAGGGTCGACGGAGGATTGGATTGCACAGGATCCACAGTCTCCGGTGAGCATTTGGTATTTGACCGATGCTTTGCATGTTGGTTTTCGGGTTGTGCGTCCATTGCAGGAGCCCACCGAAGAAGAGAAAAACAAGTTTTGGGAGTACTCCGAGCCGATTCAAAAAGAACGTCCGGTACCCCTTGAGCGATAGTCTGCTTCCTTTGCTTTTTTATTTTCCTTTCCACAGAAGACTTGGAGTAATTCGATGACACTTGATAGCACACTAGCGGGACAATCGAGCGACAACGCCTCGAATCGCCGCGGATTTATGAAGACAGGAACTAGTTTGGCGGCAGCAGTTGGCTTGACCAGCACGCTTTCGCGCTCGGTGCACGCTGCCGAGGACAATAAAATTCGAGTGGCTTTGATCGGTTGCGGCGGTCGCGGAACTGGCGCTGCAGAGAATGCTTTGCAAGTCGACAATGGCGAGATCGAATTAGTGGCGATGGCGGATGTGTTTGAGAACCGGCTTAGCAGTAGTTATGCCAAGCTCAAAGAGAACTTCCCCAAGAAGGTCGACGTTCCTAAGGAACGACAATTCGTGAGTTTTGATGGCTACAAGCAAGCGATGGATACGTTGCGACCTGGCGATATCGCCATCTTGACTTCGCCACCAGCGTTTCGTTGGGTGATGTTCAAGTACGCCATCGAAAAGGGCTTGAACGTATTCATGGAGAAGCCAGTGACGGTCGACGGTCCGACTAGCAAGCGGATGTTTGAATTAGGGAAGCTTTCGGTCGAGCGTAACCTCAAGGTCGGTGTTGGCTTGATGTGCCGTCACTGCGTCGTGCGTGGCGAGTTGCTTGAGCGTATCCGAGGTGGTCAGATCGGCGATGTGCTGATGTTGCGAGCTTATCGTATGGCAGGTCCTACGGGGTCGGCTGCGGTGACGAAGAAACCGGAGGACATGAAGAGTGAGTTGCTCTATCAAATCAGTCGTTTCCACGGATTCCTTTGGGCCAGTGGCGGGGCCGTGAGCGATTTCTTGATCCACAACATTGACGAATGCTGCTGGATGAAGGAAGACTGGCCGGTTCGTGCGATCGCCTCTGGCGGGCGTCACTACCGCAACGATTGCGTGGATCAGAATTTTGATACTTATTCGATCGAGTACACGTTTGCGGACGGAACGAAGATGTTCGTCAATGGTCGGACGATCCCAGGTTGCCGAAACGAGTTTGCAAGTTACGCGCACGGGACCAAGGGCAGCGCGGTCATTTCGGCTTCTGGTCACGCGCCAGCGAAGTGCAAGATTTACAAGGGGCAGAACATGACTCGCAACAACATTGAATGGCAGGGGCCGGCGAACGAGCCGAATCCATACCAATTGGAATGGAACGATCTGATCAATGCGATTCGCAAAGATATGCCCTACAACGAAGTCGAGCGTGGCGTGAAGGCTAGTCTTGTGACGAGCATGGGTCGGATGGCTGCTCATACTGGAGTGGAGATCAGCTACGACGACATGCTCAATTGCGAGCATGAATTTGCACCGGGCCTTG
>JBIJCS010000611.1:0-2780 GCA_044344575.1 Pirellula sp.
GCGAAGTGTCACTAAAGGAACAAAGCTTTACTGGCCTTCGCCCGTCTTCACCCGTTTGGCAATCGATACTCCATCCGACGAAGCACTTTGCGCAAGCCTGGAACGTATGCGCAGGCAATGCGGCATCTCTGTCGTGCTGCCGGAACACCGAGACGACGAAGAGTCGACAATGCGAACAGGTGGGATGCAGCAAGCCATGGATCGGTCCCTTGACGATGGAATCAGTATCATTCCAATCCTCGTCGATGAACCTTGTGCATTGAGAGCATTGATGCATGCCGAACAGATGGAACTGCAGTTCTTCCGCTCAAGGTTGCATTCGAAAACACCTGCAAAAGCCAACGCAAACGCAGATCGTTTTTTGGCAGATGCTTGGATCCCAATACTTCCATCGGATTTGATGCAAGTCGACGATCTCGCCAAACGGGTCGAACTCTTCAGGTCCGTAAGCGATCAACCTAGCGTGGTTGTCGGTGGATGTATCGCGGCAGGGAGTATCTATCACGACGTGCGATACTTGATCGACTCGGGACTCGATTACATCTGTTTATTGACCGATGTCGTCGGTGGTCTGATGCCCGCGAGACATTGGCACTTTCAATCGACGCAGCACGCCATCGGTGAAGCGAATCGGGCCATTGCGGATTCAGGAATCGGCGATTTTTCCTTGCTGATCAGCGGAGCGTTTGATCGCTTGGAACAACCGTTGGAGTGGCTCGCCGATGGTGTTTGCGCATTCTCCATCGACTACTACCTCGCACAACAAAACCCCGGTGCTTCTGCCTTGGCAAACCATGGCTCAGCGGATGCATTCGGGTCGTTTCTCGGCGGATACCCATCTACTCCATTGCAATCCTACGATTGGCTACTTTCTTCTGCCCAACAGTGGCTGACCGAATGGTCGGGCCTGCGAAGATTCTTCAACGCCAATTAACACATTCTTAACAAACACGCTCCCCCCTCTGAGTATCGTTACCTGTGGCGACTGCGGTGTAAGCAGTAGGCTGGCATGTACGAAGCCGATGCACTAAACCTGACGGGCTTGGGCATTCAAGCGCGGGCGTTTTTCACAAGAAGCATGAACATCATGAAGACTCTACTCACGTTGGCATTGACTTGGATCTTGATGGCACAGGTCTCGAAAGCGGACTTGATTATTAGCGAGGTATACTCGGCAGGAAGCGGAAACTTGACGTATGGCGTGGACTGGTTCGAATTAACCAACCGAGGTGCTACCTCCATCAATATAACCGGTTGGAGGATGGACGATAACTCCGCTAACTTTGCTGTGTCGGTTCCATTCGGCTCCGAGGTAACTACTATCGATGCCGGAGTGTCGGTGGTGTTTCTTGAGACTTCCGCCGCCAACTTTGCGAATCGTGTGGCTCTCTTTAATCAAGCGTGGTTTGGCTCGGATACCAGTTCCGTCGTATTTGGGAGCTACAACGGTAGTGGCGTTGGACTCGGAACCGGCGGCGATGCGGTGAATATCTTCGATAGCGCTGGGAACATCCAAGCCAGCGTTTCGTTTGGTGCGGCATCCACAGGCTTCACGTTCGATAACGCAGAGGGATTAACAGGAGCCATTTCTAGATTGAGCCAAGTTGGGGTAAATGGAGCTTTTCAAAGTTTCAACAACGCGGAAATTGGTTCACCAGGACGTATTGCTGTTCCCGAACCGACCTCCGTCGCATTGACAATCGTGGGCCTGACCAGTTTTGCAGCACTGCGCCGCAAAAACAAAAAAGTCTAGGAATTCCCCCACGCTTGCTCAAGTGTTCTTTGCTATAGTTCCTATTCGATTTGTACAAGCTTAGCGCGCTTTCGAATAGGGACTTGTATGGCAACCATAACGCGTGCCACTTGGGTGCTGGCCGTCGAAGATCTGTCGGCTAGCAAAGCCTTTTACATCGAGAAACTCGGGTTTCAAGAGGAAATGAACGCTCCAGGCTGGGCGTTTCTCAAACTCGGTGAATGCCGATTGCGCATCGGAGATTGCCCAGGTATCCTCCCCATGCATCAAGCCAGCGATCACAGCTGGGTTGGTTATCTTCACGTCGATTCCGCGAGAGAACTCTACGAACAGTATCTCTCCAAAGGTGTTTCATTCTGGGGACATCTTGAAGACAAGCCCTGGGGGTTACGCGAATTCGGAATCGTCACACCCGACGGGCACCGTTGGGTATTCGGTGAGATTCTCTGAACGAAACTGAACAACGCGGATGCTCAGTAACGTAGCACGAAGTCTTCGAACCACACCTTGCAATGAACCAACTTATCTTTCATATAGGACTTCCAAAGACTGGAACCACGTCGATCCAATCAACGCTCTTTTGGAATCCACCCCAAACACCGTTTCGCTTTATTTCGCTGGATTCGACGTTTGGCAACCAATTGATCTTGGCCGCTTTCTCAAGCCAATCGAATCGGACGAACGGGTATTTTTTGGGCATCATGTCGGAGCGACAAAAGCAGACGATGAAGGAGTTCTCGTTAAACTATCTGAGAAAATGTCTTCAAGACTGCGCGAGCCAAAACCTTACACCCATCCTTTCGGCAGAAACCGCAAGCAGTTTGACTGTTGAAGGCCTTAAGAATTTTCGTCAATTCGCAGAGCAATTCGGTTTTAAAGTGCGAGTCATCGGTTACGTTCGCCCTCTTCTTGATCTAGCCGAAAGCGTTTACCAGCAGTTTGTGAAAATAGGTAAAACGAACTGCATGCAGCATGCGTTGAAATCCGCATCGATCTCCCTAAGAGCAGTACCTCAACTGGATGAAGT
>JBIJCS010000612.1:0-2758 GCA_044344575.1 Pirellula sp.
TTGTTTTTGGGGTGGGTCATACGTTTTCTCAGGTGTCGTTGAAGGGTGACTTCGCTGGCGGTTATGCGTCTTGGGGAGAGACGCGGCTTCCGCTTCGCAAATTCTTTTCGGTGATGATTCGATTGATCGCGTTGAGCATCGCGAGAATGGTGGCTTCGACGGAGTCGGTAGAAGCCCCCATTCCACGGTAGGTATCTCCATCATGTTCGACTTCGACGGTGACTTCGCCGATTGCGTCTCTTCCTAGGGTGGCACTGCGAACTCGAAAATCTTTGCATACGCTGCGAATGCCTGTGATTTTCTCCACCGCCCAGAACGCGGCATCGATCGGTCCATCGCCTTGCTCGATCCGTTCAGTGAATTGCTCAGAATCTTTTGCGAGAGTGAGTTGGACAACCGGATTGCGATCGGAGCCGCTGCACACTTCGTAGGAGACCAATTGCCAACCCATGGCAACACTACCGCTGATTTGCTGTTGGATCAATGCAACGATATCGCCATCGAAGATATTCTTTTTCTTATCCGCTAGGACCTTGAATTGTTCGAACAAGACTTGGAGTTGCTCGCCAGTGAGGTGGTACCCGAGATCGCGAGTGCGATCGGAAAGGGCAGCGCGGCCACTGTGTTTACCGAGAACCAAGTCGGTCTTGGCGAACCCGACATCTTCGGGGCGCATGATTTCATAGGTGCTTCGTTCTTTGAGCATTCCGTCTTGATGGATACCCGCCTCATGGGCGAACGCGTTCCTTCCGACGATGGCTTTGTTTCGCTGAACATCGAGTCCTGTGATTTTGGAAAGCAGGCGACTGGTTGGAACGAGTCGTTCGGTACGGATCCCTGTTTGCATGGGATACACATCACTGCGTGTTCGCATCGCCATGACGACTTCTTCTAGTGCACAGTTCCCTGCGCGTTCGCCGATACCGTTGATGGTGCATTCGATTTGTCCAGCGCCAGCGGCGACAGCGGCCAAGGAGTTCGCCACCGCCAATCCCAAGTCGTTATGGCAGTGGCAGCTCAGGATAGCTCGGTCGATGTTCGGGACTCGATGGAGCAAGGCTTCGATCCTCGCTGCCATCTCTGTGGGGGTGGTGTAGCCGACGGTATCGGGAACGTTGATGGTTGTCGCTCCGGCATCAATTGCGGCTTCGACTACGCGGCATAGAAAATCGATTTCGGTTCGCGCTGCGTCTTCGGCTGAAAATTCGACGTCATCGCAGTAGGAGACGGCCCGTTGCACCCCATGGATTGCTCGAGCGATAATTTCGTCTTGCGTCATCCGTAGCTTGAATTCGCGGTGAATCGCGCTGGTAGCTAAGAACACGTGAATCCGCGCGCGCTCGGCTTTCTGGAGGGCTTCCCAAGCTCGATCGATGTCCCCGTCGTTGCATCGGGCGAGCCCGCAGATGATCGGTCCGCGGATGTTGGATGCAATTTCCCGGACGGCTTCAAAGTCCCCAGGGCTCGCGATCGGAAAGCCCGCTTCCATCACGTCGATCCCTAAATCCGCCAAAGCTTGAGCCATCTCTAGCTTTTCCCCAAGGTTCATGCTTGCACCGGGAGATTGCTCTCCGTCGCGCAAGGTAGTGTCGAAAATCCGTATCGTCCGTGGTTTCGTGTCGGTCATGAATCTGGGTCTAAATGGGTGAGAATGCATGTGTGAACAACGCACCGAAGGCTTGCCCGTTTTTCAACCTGTTGCCGAGAAATAAGGCAACTCGGTCTCTCTCGTAGACAAACCTCCTGCAACCACTGATCATCGTACCGAAAAAAATAATTCCTGAAACGGTCGAAAAACACCGAATCCACCCCAAACCATGGGAAGACGCTTTGGAAATGGTACGACGATTGCTTTATGAGTTGTTCTGTAGGGTGTGCTCGGTTGTTGGGCAAACCTTCATTTTCTACCCAGAAGTCGAAAGCGCGTGCGGAAGACGGGCGACCTAAGCCCTCGTCAGTCTTCCGCGCTTTCGATTCCACGCTCTGTAGACCCACGAAGCATCTTTGCGGCGGTCATCCGTACGCTGAGGTACCCCAACGGCCTGTTTGTGGTGTCCGCCTCACCACGCAGGCCGGGGTATTCCTCCTGCGGTCGTAGCAACGATGCCTCCATGGAAAGATGTCTTAGGGGACAAAAGCCAGTTCGTTGGTATTGAGCAGAACCAAGGCGAGTTCGGCCAAAGAACGGTGCTTGAGGTAATCGGTGCACCAAGCGATTTCCTGTGCGGTCGGGTTCCGCGATAGGATGCGAAGATAGAGCTCACGCACCATGTTTTCTTCACGGCCTGTGTTCATTGGCTGATCTGGTGGCGATTCTTGCGCTGACTCATGACTCGACTTTGAGATCTGGTCCGCGACTCCTTGCGCGCAACGCGTCACCCATTGGCTGTTCAAGACCGCGAGTGCTTGCGATGGAACAATGGAGCCTTCGCGACGCCCGCAGGAGACGGTGTTTTCGGGTAAGTCGAATGTCTCCATCCAAGGGATTCGGATCGTTCGCTTCTGTACCAAGTACAAGCTTCGCACGGTCTGTTCGCTTGCTGGCGAGGGGTACCAACCTTTGGTCTTTGTCTCGTTATCATCCAGCACCGCAGGATTTGCTTGCAAGACTTCTGGTTCGACTTCGGGCCAAACGGGAGGGCCACCCAAGCGATAATTGATTTGTCCGGTGACTTGTAACAAGACATCACGCATTTGTTCGGCGCTGAGGCGTCGAGAGTTTGCATTGGATCCTGCGAGGTGTTGCTTGCGATAAGCC
>JBIJCS010000613.1:0-2750 GCA_044344575.1 Pirellula sp.
CCCGAAAGGGCGTTGACGCGCTCCAATGCCTTGCGGCCAAATAAACCTGAGAAAGTTCCAACAAACTGATCCGAACTTCCGTCCAAAGGCCGATAACTTGCTACCTCAGGAAGACTACCAAAATAGGATTCAGCCGAAACTCCCGCCTTCAAATCCACGATGAACTCATCGAGAACCGCGGCATCTGCTCCCGTCGTCAAACCGACAAATACCGGCGCCGTAAACGCAACTCCAGGAAGCGATTCGATCGTTTGAAGCAACTCTGGAGTCAAACGCTGGGCCGTCTGATAAACCCTCGCTCGCCCCCCCAACCCGTATTCGACTTGCAAGTAGTCTGGCAACGATACCGACGCATCTTTCAAACCAATCACCAACTTGGCATCAGATACATTCAACCCCTGCGGCCTGCTATTCGAGTAATAGTAAGCCTCCGCATTCTTAACAGGAACCTCCACACCCGGTGTGGCATCCCAATGATCGTTGTTCCATATCACATCGCCAGCCAACAACGCTCGCAACTCCAGTCGTTCAACCCGGTAACCACGTTGTGCCAATTTTCTATTTCTCTTCGACATGCTCATCTTAGCCTGCTGTTAGAACGTCTAGAACCGCGACCGCCCTCGCGAAAAAAAGGATGTACAAAAAGCGATCACATCATCAATGCTTGGAAATATCTAATTCACTTATGCCCTTCCTGGCGAAACTAGTATAAACCCCTTTTCTCTTGATTTTGTTTCCGCAAGGGATATTTGCTCATCAAAAACCCCCCTCGATTGGGTGGTTTGGCAAAAATTCAAACAACCCATCGCTACAACCGAGAAATTTCCCCAACAGGAGCATTCCCATGGAACGCCCGTTTTCGCAAGCATGCAATATCCTAGAATCTGCAGTCGCGGACAAAACACTCTTAGCCGCTTCAATCTGCGTCCAATCCCACGACTGGAAAGGTGTTCGCCATTTCGGACTCGCCAATTCACCGGCCCCAAAGTCAGCAACGCCAAATCACCCAAAACCTGTTGCTTGCTCTGCGTTTCTACTGGGATCTATCACGAAACCGATTGTTATCACTGCTGTGGTAGCACTGCTAGCAGAAAAGAACATCTCCTTAGATGAACCTGCTACCAAGTACTTAACTGAATTTCCTCGCAATCCATTCGAGACAATACGCATTCGACATCTCCTGACCCACACCTGCGGACTGCCCGATCAACTCCCCAATAACGCGGATCTGCGCAGCCGTCATCGTCCTCTCGAAGACTTCGTCGCATCCTGTTCGAAACTACCAACCGCGTTTATCCCCGGATCCGCTTACGAATACTCCAGCATGGGTATCCTCCTCGCAGCCGAAATCGCTCAGCGTATTTCCGGTAACTCCATGATCGAACTGGTCCAGCAGCGAGTATTCAATCCACTCAATATGCGATGCTCCGCACTAGGTCTCGGGCAATTGCCTCAAAGATGCCTTATGCCTTGCCAAGTCGAATTCGGCGCACCGGAAGCCGGGGGAGGATCTTCGGATTCCGCAAACTGGAATTGGAATAGCCCATACTGGCGCGCACTCGGAGCCCCCTGGGGTGGAGCTCATTGCTCCGCCGAAGATGTTGCAAAACTTCTCGACACCCTCCTGCATTCCGACGACCGTCTCATGCCCGCATCAGCCCAACGCCAGTTGATCACCAATCAGAATCCCGCTCCCCTTGAATCCCGTGGCCTGGGATTCGATGTAGACATGCGCAGTAGCGGTGTAAAAATTTCAACGCAATCGTTCGGACATACTGGCTCAACGGGAACCATCGCTTGGGCTGATCCTTCCACCGATCGGATTTGCGTTGTTCTAACTAGCCTTCCAACACGCGCCATGCCCCAAGGGTCCCACCCCTTGCAACTCGCTTCCTCTACGATTGCGGAAGCCCCCTAGACGCAACGGTTGCAAAATACATCGCATCAGTCAAACCACTGTGCCATCACGAGATTGTGCGTTCATTCTTCGACAACACCCTGACCCCGGGATACTTCCTTGCCGCTAACTCGGAGGTAAGACGCGAACCGTTACCGGTTCAGAAACAATGATCTCAGCAGTATCGCGAGGTTCGGCCTTGCTCTGCGCTTGCTTCAATTGCTCCTTAGCCACTGCCAGCACTTTTTCCGCTTCCATCTTCCGTTTTGTCCATTCGGCAACTTCTGCATCCGCAGCGGCCTTCTGCTCTACCGCCGCTCCAACAGCCTGCTGTGTCTTCTGCATCAACTCCGCAACTACCTTCTGTACAGCCTCCTCAGCCTTTCGCACCTCACCTTCCGCCAAATTCACCCCGAACGGATTGTAACGGTACTTTGCAACGGCAGCCCCATAAAAAGCAATCGTGTACTCACCAGGTGGTGCTTTAACTACCCCAGAGTGCAACTTGGCCTCCGAACTATTTCCGCTCAATGACATATCAAAAGGTGGATTAGATTCCCATCCCGGTCCAAACGTTTTTAGCTGTAACACACTACCCGAAAACTCACTTCGTAAAGTGTGTGTAAGAGGAACAGTGATCGTCTCTCCTTGCTTGACCTCGAAGACCTTTCCCTCGGTGCTAGCCAAACTCAACGGTGCAACCTCCGAAGTGGTTACCGAGACCGGAATCCCCGAAACCAAACGAGTCGCCGGAATCTCTCCCCATGAGTCGACGACAGGCCAAACCATTTGGGCCATCTGCACCGGATGCGTTTGCGTCTGATCCCCTACCAACGCACTTGACGTTAGCGTT
>JBIJCS010000123.1:0-10103 GCA_044344575.1 Pirellula sp.
CTCCACCGTCGTCCAATCGTAGCCACCCGCTGCCAAGCGGTGGACGTTGCGAGGAAGATCTCCACCGTCTGGCGAACGGTGGCTACGGGAAGGCGGTGGATGTTGCGAGGAAGATCTCCACCGTCGTCCAATCGTAGCCACCCGCTGCCAAGCGGTGGATGTGGCGAGGAAGATCTCCACCGTCTGGCGAACGGTGGCTACGGGCGAACGGTGGCTACGGGAGGGCGGTGGCTATCCGTTGTTTCGGATCTGATCGCCAACCCATTGAGCGAGTTTCTCTGGGCTGACCGCAGCCACTGTCATTCCCGCATTTGCTACCAATTGGGCGCACCCTTGATGGAATCTTGCTACCCCAGAATCATCCAATGCGGCTAGACCGATACATGTTGCTCCCGACTCGATGAGCGCTCTTACTTCAGAAACCATTTCACCAGGTGATACCCCTTCCTCAAAATCGGTGACCAAAATAACGATTGAGCGACTTGGAACCCGTAAACCACCTCGTGCATGTCGAAGCCCTAATCCAATGTGTGTCCCTCCGCCGACTTGGACTTCTAACAAGAGTGAAAGAGGATCGTGTACGTGTTCGCTCAAGTCGATGACGCGTGTGCTGAATGCAAGGAATCGAACGGTCAGAGCGGGAAGTTCTGAAAATATCGCGGCGCAAAGCGCACTGTAGACGACCGATGCACTCATCGATCCTGAGACATCGACGACGAATGTTAAATGCCAATCCATCTCTCTCTTGGAGGCGGAAAAAAAGATCAAGTCCTTTGCGACAATCGATCGGCTACCGTCTGTTTTTTGAATGGTATGGACGAGGTTGCTTCGGAGTGTGCGCGGTAGGTTCAAGCGTTTTCCTCTTCGCCGCGTCGGGCGAGGAGTTGACAACCCATGAATATGCGGTCGGGTACGCACTGCGAGCCGCTGTGCAAGTTGTTCGGTAATGCGTTTCGCGATCTGACGAAGGCGTTGGGTTTTCATTTCCGAACTGGTTCCAGCGAGCGATAAAACTTGTTGAAGCAATTCAATACTTGGCAATACCGTCTCAGGATCGAGAGCTTGGATGGCATTTAGATTCCCACCTGCAGCGGAGTTCCCAAGGACTTCCTGGCAAATCTCTGACCCAAACAGATTCTCAAGATCTTCAGACCATTGTGCGATGGTTGGTACTGGCTCATCTGTACCACCAATTCCAGTCTTATTGCGATTTGCAAGTCCTGTTCGGGATCCTTCTCCCTTCCCTCGTCCGTAAAGTTGATCGAGTGCTCTAGCCGCTTGATATCCTAGTGATGTTTCCGGAGAGAATCCCAAGATCATGCGCCATCGATCCGCCAATCCGATTTGTTGATTCGCGATGATTTGCGGCGTTTCTTCTGACGTCTTCTCGTCATGCATAGGAATTGCCGAAGAAATCTTCGTACCATTTGCAGGCAATGGATATTGCGGCGCGGAGAGTTGTAGCAGAGAGAAAACTCTAGATACCGTAGACTGACCTGCAAGATCAGCGCGACGCAAATTCGCGAGTAAGTTCGCAACATCTGAGTGATTGTCATTTACTAAATGACCGATCGATAGCTGCGTGCCTCGCTCTTGAAGAGACTCCAATTGAACTTCGAGAATACGTTTGCGGTCGGCAGGTGAGAATTCGTGAAACGCACCGCGCAGCGGGGGTAAGCGTTTGAGAAACTGCGTATCTTCTAAATAGCCCAGCGCGGTGCTTAAGCCGTCAAGTCCTTTCGATTCGGTTTGTAGATTGGGCAGAAGTATCTGCACAGTTCCCGCCAAGGAACTTTTTAGTCGTTCTCTGGAAGCTTGATCGATCGCATCTTCGACCCAACCCCTTAGCAGTGACTCGATTTGGTTCCACTGTGCAATTCCCATTGCACAGAGCAATCCTATACAAGCACCTCGCATTCTAGGGCTTCCCTGTGCGACAGCACGGTGACACCAAGAGACAAGCTGCGGAAGACCTTGTTCTAGAAGTTTCTGATTGGGAAGATCCAACTCGGAATGGTCTATTGTCGTTTCTTTACCACGAAGCCAGTGGCTGAGTTCCGCCAACCCAAGGATATCCTCTGGTGAGTTCGAACCGATCAGTCCGGAAAGTCGATCCAATGAAGTGCGAATCAATACCGGTAAACACGCAGCAATCTCGCGGGTATCAAATCGTTGTAGGATTGGAATATACGTTTGCTGATCGGCTACAGGCAGTCCAGGAACTTGGCCCGCGAGGATTCGATGGATTTGAGTTGCAGCCCGGACGAGCTCGGTCAATTGCGCGGACTGAAGGAACGCGTCGGTGAGATGTTCAATAGCAAGACCGGTAAGTTTATTCAAACCGCATTCAGAAGCGGTAGTGAGGGTATCCAAAACTTGACCAGGATTCCATGCGTCCGAATCGGACTTTGGCAGTCGAAGTTGCAATATCCCTTCGACGACTTGAGAAAGTGTTACGCCATACTTCGAGAGGGATTCGAGCGTTGCGGAAGTTCCTTGTCGAAAACCAGCTTCCCAAACTTCGATTAGATTTTCTCTATCACCTTGTTCGATGGTATCGAGTCTCTTTGCATATGGGATATTTGCAGCGAGTAACTGTCGAAGTACTACTGCTCGAGCGCGATCGCGGTTATCTCGCAGTACATCAAGTCGAATTTCTTTGATTTCTTTTGTCGGTAACTTGAGGAGAGTGAACAGCTGATCCATCGTTTTGGAGAGGCCGCAGCGAGGAGTGCGAGGGGAAACCCTACCTTCTCGTTCTCCGATGAGCACTTGTTCCATAGCTTGCGCAATCGCACGTGCTCGACCATGTAGTTCACCTTGTGCCAAGCAGCTTTGGATCGACTCGATGAATTCCCCTCGGCCTGCGGCAGGTAGTCCGCGAAGTTTAGCAAGATCACGCATCATACGGACGATTTCGGTAGCATCTGGGGTGCCTGCTCCATGTCCGCGCGATCGTAGAACGCGACAGATGTCGACGACAAGCTCTGTAGCCAATTGATCGATTGAGTTCTTTTCAGCGGCTGCAACTGCACGGTCGTGCCAAATTGGATCTCGTATTCCCGCCGGATAGCCGCTACGTTCATCGAGTTGCGCAAAGCTATACGGAACCAGAGAAACACCGACTTGCTGGTTGTCTTGAGCAATCAATTCCAATAGTTGACGATCCACGTCGCTTGTGGATTCAACGACAGAGGGTAGCAGGGCACTAGCGTGGAATGCACCGATACAAGCGACGCTGTTTGTGGGTGCCTTGCGCAAGGCTTCGCGCATCGCGCACTCGCGGATCAGATCGCGTTGTGAGGTGAGAGATCGAAGTTGGTTGGATGGTGTTTGGTCTGTATGACTTTCGCGTACTGCCCAACCAAAAAGCAGTGCCGCTCGACGAACCGATTCGGGTTCGCTGAGCATCCCCGGGGTCTCGACCAAGCGTTCCCATAGTTGCCCGGTATCGAACGAGTATGTTTTCGATAGGAGCCGTTCTAGAATCGAAGAGCTCAATGGTAGGTCGCCAGGATACGGCCGTTTCTGCGACGCGAGCGATCGTTCAAGGAGTCGATTGATTTGATGCTGCTTCGTTGGAAGGACTTGCGCTCCAGCAGAAAGATCCATCGGGACAACTGGCACATGGTGCTCTTTCGCCCAACGGAGAATGTTCAACTCAGGTGAGAAGTCTGCGAGTGGGTAGAAGGCCAAGTTTCCGAATGGGTCTGCGGCGGAAATTGCAATGGGAGCAAGTGTCTGCTCATCGGTAAGAAAGTGTAGCCAATCGGCAAAATCGACGGGCAGCTCAAGCAGGATGCAGGAGGGTTTGATTTGACGAAGCAAAGGATCGATGATGCGACAGATCGCGGCGGAATGGTGTCTGACACCGATCAAATAAGGTGAGCGGCAATTTGCTAACTGCTCTAGTTGCTCGGTTACCTCTTCCAGCAGATCGGGCTTCATCCGTCGAGTTGGCTCCTCAGTTCTCTGAGTCGTTTCCATAGAGGATTACCTTCTTCGCTTCGTCGTCGAACAGGGCCATCCCAATAATGGAGTAATCGTTCACGATCTTTCGGATCATCTTTCATGACAACTCCGAGCAAGTGACCTGGTAGACGAGAAACCGGATCGAAACCGGAGGGGAAAAATGCACCTTCTCGGAGGATAGCGGTTGTCACTGCAACGGCTTCTGCAGTGCTCATGACGGTGCTTGGTTGCTGGACTTGCCAACCTTCGTTGGTGCGACCGCTGCGAAGATCTCGAAAGATCTGAACGAGAAGCTGTACTAACGTCGAATCGACAGGAATATTTTGAGTTGATTTATTGAGAATGGCTTTCGCTCGGCGAGAGACCAATTCGATTTCTCGCTGCGAGTCTTGTATAGGTGTGACGGTTTCGAAATTAAAGCGACGTTTGAGGGCTGCAGACATTTCCGAGACGCCGCGATCCCGCAAGTTAGCCGTAGCGATGATATTAAATCCCGGTGCTGCAAACAGACTTGAGTCATCTTCAGTAAGCTCTGGAACCATCATGCGACGTTCGCTCAAAAGCGAGATCAAGCTATCTTGGATTTCTGGCAAACAACGAGTAACTTCTTCGAAACGAACGATTCGACCTGTCTTCATCCCATTGTAGACCGGGGAGGCAACGAGGGCTTCGGGGCAAGGGCCGCGTTCGAGCAGCATCGCGTAGTTCCATCCGTAGCGAATTTGATCTTCGGTGGTTCCTGCCGTACCTTGTATGGTCAGGCCGCTGGTACCGCTTATTGCAACAGCGAGAAGTTCGCCGAGCATCGATTTCGCGGTACCTGGTTCCCCTACAAGTAATAGACCGCGTTCGCCCGCGAGAGTAACTACGCAGCGTTGGATCAAGTCTCTTGGTCCAACGAATTTTTCACTGATAACAACAGCTTTTGCTTTGCTCGATCCGATCTTCTGCCCATCGGTTCCGCAGATGAAATCGACAACGGCTTGAGGCGATAAGATCCATCCCTCAGGTCGCTCGTTGGAATCCGCCGATTGGATCGCGGCCAATTCCTCGTCGTAGCGTATTTCAGCGGGTGGTAATTGAATGGCGGTAGATTTCTTCGACATATTTATTTCTTTTTGGGCTTTGACTGCTTGATGGGAGCTTCGGCGTAGGCGGGGCGATCACCGTCGAGCCAACGTTTCCAGGCTTGCTGGAATAAGGAAGTGATAGAGCCTAACGGAACAATTTTCTCGGCGGTTCCACCTCGAAGGGAGTCTGTACTTTCGTAACCGTAAAGAGGAAGCTTCCAGGTTTCCAGTGGAAGATTTGGGGCTTTGAGCGCCTCCCAACCTCCGGGCAAGAAGTATTCGCGACCTGCTCGTTCTCGTTTCGCTTGCACAATAAGCTCTTTCTCCAACAGCAGCGAGACTGCACTCTGAAACTGATTTGTCTTCCATTGATTCCACGCCTTGATATTGGAGGTTGTTGGATCCGGAAGTGCGAGGAATTGCAGGTACAGTATTGCCGCTGAATGATCTAAGCTGAGTTGTTTTGCGCATTGCTCGACTAACTGTGGTACGGAGTGCAAAGGAAATTGCTCCCAATTCTCCTGTTGATCATTCACTGTGTTGCGATTGCTGTCGATCAGTTCACTCATACCCTTCGACTGAATGCCAACGATAAAGTGGACATTGATCAAGTGTCCTTCGACTTCGCCGGAGGTCAGAATCGGATGAAGGGTGCCCGCGAGGAGTTGGAGTTCTTTGTCCGTTTTTAGTTTCGCCGTTTTAGAAAAGCCGTAAAGTTGCGGAGGAATGGTTGCGACCAAGTAGCGATCCGTTTCGCATCGGTAGATGCCATTCGAGTCTTTTTCAAACTTCCCCACTGTGGAGAACTTGGCAATGATCGCTTCGATATCCATCGGTTTTCCTGAATAAGACAAATATCCTTCATGGATGGGAAGCATCGTCTCGGGGTGATCGAGAAACGTTCGAATCGCTTGGATTGCTTTTGGTATTTGGAGTCGAATAGGGTGTCCGATTGGAAGCAGGTAGTTAAGTAATCGAATTGCAGTTGCGATATACCTATAAGACTGCGCGATGGCGAACGAGGCGTTGGGTACGGTTGTGTAATCTAAAATCTTCCACGTGTTTTTGTGAACGGGCAGGTGAACTTGTATTTTGCGGTGTTTCAGCAACTCCGCTTGATCTGGATCCATGATGAGTTCATGAAATTCTTTGAGGGGCAGTCCGCGATAAGGGAATGCTCTTTCTAGTTCTTTACTGATTTCAGGTGGAAAGGGAGCCAACGCGCGACGTTGCTCAGAAAGCGTATTGACCATGGTTTCAAAGTTGTGGCCGGCATTGGTCAACAGGTATCCGGATTCTCTCAGGCATGCTGAGTAAAGTGTTTCCGAGTAGGTAAAAGCCTTTAGTTCGGTGATAGCAAGCTGGATGTCTTTGACTTTCCAGCCATACATTTCGCGAATCTCTTTGCTAAGTTTTTCTTGACCGTAAGGGGTTGTTCGCACATCCCCCATCCAGAGAATCGCCACACTGATTGGATGAAGGTTCAGTCGGTCTGCAGCGGCTTGAAGTTTCTCCGGCGAAGGGAGGGGTAACTTGTCGAGTTTATTCAGTGCTTTGATGAAACCGTTAAGATGGTCGGAGGTCCAAGTATTGGTGAAGGACTTGGACTCTTCGATGGCGAGTGCTTTCGGTGGTCTGCAATCTCCTGTAGGTGTGTACCCAAGAACGTAGACATCCTGAATACCGTACGGTGAGAAGTTGACTGCGACGTAGCGTTGCTCTCCTTCGACCAGGGTCACGGGTCGCGCGCTTTCGAGTGCCTCGCGGGCAGATTCCGTAAGTTTGTTACTGTTTTGGTCATAATTGAATCGAAATAGACCGAAAGCCCCTTTCAAATCAAGGATACCGGATTGAGCAAGAGCACTGAGCGCATGGATCCAGGGAGCGTTGGCGAGTTGTTTTCCGACCTGTTGCATCTCGATGTTCGGTTGCGTTTCTGCTCGTAAGCGAATTGCATTGGCCCAAAAAGACTTCCATACCACCATTGGTAGATCTTCGATCAAGGAAAACCAATATTCTCGCAGTTGGGGTAACGACTCACCGTCTTGACCTCGAAAGAACTTTGCCAAAGCATTCAGATGATCGCAAAGGACGAGTTCATTCGAGTAGTAGATTGGAAGGTAGGCTGGTTTAATCAGTGCCAATTGTCTGAAGCCTTGGTCGGCGAGATGGTTATTTGCCGCCGTTGGAATCGGAGTCTCCGGTACGATCGCAAGTCGCTGGATCAATCCCTGAATGGCAGCTTTTTCTCCGGCCGCCACGCGTAGGATGCTGCACAGGCCGGCAATCAACCGTGGAGGGGCTTTAGGGAACATCGCATGGACGGCTTGCTGGGATTCTTCCCGTTTTGGATCTAAATTCGTTGGATCCACCTTTTGCTTTTTCGCTTCTCGTTCCGTCTCTGCTGCGTCGAAGAGTTTGTCGGAATCTCCTCGCGTAAGATCGCGAAGGGCTTGAGAAGTCGAGGGACATCGTAATCGCAGAGAGTGCAGGAACTTGTAAGGGAGTTCGCAAGGCATACCAGCGAAGTAGTTGCTGCGCGATTGAAAATAACCAAAACCGATCCCGGTTTGCGAATCGATCAAACGTCCATCGCTCGCCGCGATCCAATAAGACTTTGCGCAGGGTTTGTCGAGGATCGCAACCGCGCCGAGTGTGGAGTTCGAAGGTTGGGATTCGCTGCTGAAGACCCAACTGCGTCCATCAATTCCCTGGGATTCAATCGAACCGTCTCGCCTTTGGATGCAGCGCAAGCCGAGCAGACCGTCGGATTCACCGAGTGGAGATACCCCGTGTTGTGGTGGTTTGAGAAGTAGATGGGAATGTGTCCAAACGATGGTTGATCCAGCAGGGAGGTCTTCTTCGAAGAACGGTGGAACGCTTGCGCGAAGTTCTTTTCCAGTGACGGGATCTATTTCAAAAACACTCCCCGGTCTCGTCGATGGCGTCGTGCCAAGTTGTGATGCATGAGGGACCCATCGCCAAAAGCGTTGACCATCGTGAAACCATAGGATTTTGGCTTCCGGTACTGCAGTATCCCCAGTACGAAACACTCGATTTCCAGCGAAGACTCCGTCGCTGCCAACGGATGCAATTGCATCCCATCCGTTAGAGAATCCCCAATAACCACCTGGCTGTTCATGTTTCGTTTGGGGCGCAGAGGACCACCGCAAGTACGACTTCCAACCCTCGTCGCTGTCGTAGTAGATACAAGCGAGTTCGGAACCGACGGGAAATGCACGCAGCAGGGTTTGGTTTTTGGTAAGGGTTTGATCCCAGGTAGTTGATTCGGATGGCGAGACACAATAGAGGGTGCTTTGATCGATCCAAGCCACGTAAGGATAGACGATACTCGACGAGCGATCGCTATGGCGTTTGGATTTTGGGATCGGCGATTTCTCGTCGGCTTGATCGAACACGTCCCAACCGTATTCGTCCAGAAGACCGGCTTGGAGCGTTCGATGGAGACATGCCTTGACGTCTACTCGCTGCAGTCGTTCGACTAGGTCGGGGAATTCCTTCACTGTTTTGGCGTGGCAAGAACTGGTGAGGTTCTCCTGTGCAACTTCAAAATCTGCCAATCCACCGTGTTCAAGCTTAACGAGTTGTCGATCTAGAAACTCCCACCACACTTTTCGGATTGCTGGATGGTTTGCAGCGGCTTCCTCGAAGGGGCGTTGAGCAGGAAGGGACCGGCCCCAACTTTGAACGCGTCTATCCCCCCGAAACTTAACAAGTTCGGGAAATTGCTCAACAAACAGCTTGCGAAAATATTCGTGCTCACAGAGGTGCAAGAGCTGAGAGTTCCGCCGAGGATGGTCGACTTGCTCACGCAACCAACCTTCGAAACTCAGTTTTGTACTGGATCTGCCTGGAGTATCCTGCTTTCCTGTTGCGACGGTAAGCCCTTTTTCAAGAACCAATTCGAGCACATCAACGTCTAAGCATCGGTGGTATCCGATACCGAGGTGCAGGGGCTGATTTTCGGTCTGCAGGACTTCAGTCATTTGCTCCAGCAAATCGAAGACACGTTTATTGGGGGATATTTCTACGGATGCGAGTCGTGAGAACCAACCGGATCTTCCGCCTGGAATTTCCACATCGGTAGGTAGTTCGCTTTGGGGTTTTGATAGATAAGGAAGGACCTTCCATTCCTCAAGTAAATTGAGCCATTCCCAAACGGGACTATCGCTTGAGTAGGATGACGTAGGGTTAGTATGGACAAGCAACCAAACCGCGAACGAAGCGTTGTGGGCTACGATCGTTGCAACTTGCTTCTTGACGGACTTCCAGAATTGCAACGGGGCTCGCGCCATCGCCGGTGAAGGAATCATCGCCGTGAGTACGGATCTAATTTCTTCATCGACATCTTGCTTCGCGGCTTTTGCAAGTCGCGTTAGATCGGCGGCGGCTGTTGCGATTGGGGCCATGCCACCGAGCGTTCTGCGAATGGTTAAATCCTTATACGTTTCGTAGGCCTCTAAGGGAGGGAATTGCTTTTCGAGATCTTTTGCATATTCACTTAATGCTTTTCCAGTTAGGCAACCGCTGAGGGTGAACTCGAGGATTGCATCTCGACGGTGGGTTCGATCGACTTCGAGCGAATGAACCCGTTCCGCTTCGAGTGATTTGGATAGAGCTCGACCTGCGTAGGTTGTATTTCCAAGCTCCTTGTAGGCTCGTGCTGTTTGTTCCCAGAATGCGGGCAAGAAGTGGCGAACTGATTTATTGAGTTCTTCGGCCATCTCCACATACATATCCCATGCATGTCCAGGCTTGGATTTAGCCTTCCTTTGAGCAGCTTTCATCCGTTTGACCAAGTTCAACGCGTACTTAGCATTTTGAGGCTGATGAATCAGCGCCCAGTGCCCGAACTCCAAGGCAGTGCGATTTTGCTTTGCAAAAGGTTTACTCGTTTCGCTACCTTGTAGCCCTAGGAACTCCATGGAGAGATCTTCGGCTGGCATAAGGCGTTCGGATGTGAGTCGCACGACAACTCGTTCGCCTAGAACTGGAGCACCGTAACTGCGTGCAACGATCGTTTCAGTCGCTTTCTCGTCG
>JBIJCS010000124.1:0-10099 GCA_044344575.1 Pirellula sp.
ACTCCCACTCACTGAGCGATTCACCTGGCGACGCAAAAATCAGATCCAACGAAACGCGATCAATCTCCTCTTGCGATAACTCTATCGCTCGCACCAATTCAGAAGGATCGTGATCTCGCTCCAATATTTTCAACTTCCCTGCTTGAAATGACTGCCCACCTATGCTGATCCGATTCACCCCCTGCGATCTCCAAAATCGCAATCGCTCTCTTGTCACATCTAAAGGATTCGCCTCAATCGAAAACTCCCCACAATCATGCAATGACGCCGCTCCTTCATCCGAGTCATGTACCGAAAGCGGAAACCATCGTCGAACTGCATCGAACAATCTCTCAGCAACCGCTTCAGGCAAAATCGATGGCGTTCCTCCACCAAAAAATATCGTCTCTACAGGCCGAGGAACCTGCAACTCCGATAACTCTCGACAAACCGCATCCACATAACGCTCAAACAAATCATCCCGATTTGCTAATAAGCTAAAGTTGCAATATCCACACCGTTGCCGACAAAAAGGCACGTGAATGTAAGCCGCAATCGGTACCGGACCAATCTCTGCAAGCCGTGAAGATCGTGCTCTCTTTGTCACCTCCAAACCCAACTCCCCCTATCCCTACTTCGGTAGATTGCTCGTGATCATGTTCAAATACTGCATAAACACCATGAAGATCACTGCAATTATCATCCCTGAAATCAACATCCAAATCAGGTAACTAGAAGCTACAGCCAATTGCTTAAGAGCCAATTGCAACTTTTCTCGATACTCAAGCGATAATCGCTCCAATGACTCACTGTCGCTCCCACTCATCTCCCCAACTTCCAACGTTTGAATGAAATCATCCGGCAATCTCTTCGGCGCATCAAACGCCTCCGAAAAAGAATCACCCCTCGCAATCGCTGATTCCATCTCCGGTAATCCAGCAATGTAATAATGATTCCCCGTGCTCAGTACCGCATCCCGCACACTCCGCTTCGCATCCACCCCAGCACCCAACATCATCGACAAAGTCATCGATAAACGCGAAAGAGCAGTCAAAGTTACCACAGGACCAACCACCGGAACATTTCTCACTAACGGCAATAACTTCTCGTGACAACCAAACCAATTCTTCCATATCCCAAATACACAGATCCCCAAAACCAATCCGATCCCACCCAAGATACTCAAGAAAATCAAAACACCCGATACGCCCCGTAACCCTACACCCGTAATGTCAAACGGTGGCTCCCCAGGTCCCGCCCCCTGAAAAAAACCATTGATGAAAATCATCCCACAAAGAATCAAAACCGCCAAAAAAAATTCTATCAATGGCTTCGTTACCTGAGACTGAAACTCCTGCCTCGTCCGCTTCAAGTCCAAGTAATAATCCGACATGTAACGCAACACACTATCGATCTTCCCAGACTCCTCTCCCGCATGAATCATCTTTACCAATAACGGTGGAAAAAACGGAGACTGCAAACCCATCGCCTCCGATAAACTATGCCCCCCACGTACCAACCCCGATAATGCACCCACACTCTGACGATATCTTGCACTACCCGACTTTGCCTCAGTATCCAACAACCGCAACAAATCCACGCCAGCTCGCATCCCCGTTCCTATACGACTGCAAAATTGATGCAACTGCCCCGCCGACGCTCCTCCAATCAATGAGTCCAATACACCAGCCCCCCGCTCCGATGCCCCTGACGCATTGCCCCCCATAAACTCTCTCTCTCTGCAATTGTTCAACACCACTTCCCGCCTCTTTCACGAGTTCCCTCAAGCCTCCTTCCTAGGAATGCCGAGTGAGAAGATAGTTCGATTGTACCGATTGTACGCGAGGATAGGACCATGTTCGATATGCGAAATGCAAGCAAAACCAAATGCCACAAAGCTAGCTCGCCCCAACTCCGCAGACTTTGGCTCGCACGCTTACTCGTCGTCGGCATCGGATGCTCAAACATCGGCCTCCCCGGTTGCAACACCACATCCCCTTTCAAATCCCTCTCGAACTTCGGAAAACCCTCCGCACAATCGGAATCTAACAATCCTGGCTTCGGCTCCTCGATGGGTGCATCCCTCTCCAATACAGGCAAAGCCGTCAAAAACCAATTCTCCTCCGTCTCCTCAGCTGTCTCCTCCGCAGTGACCAAAACAAAAACGGCAATCACCTCCCCTTTCACCCCCACATCGGCATCCACCCCGGTGACAGAAGGCGAAGAATCACCCACCAATAACCCGCTAAACATCAAACCAAAAATCTTCGTCGCTCAAGGCAACTACTTTGAGTCTCAAGGCAACTACACCAAAGCCGCAGACAGCTACTCTCGAGCCCTGCAATCTGAACCCAAAAATGCACCCGCACTCATCAGCATGGCTCGCTTGTACGATCGACAACAAGACACCGCCAAAGCAACCGAATTCTACCATCGTGCCATCGAAGTCGCTCCAAATAATGCCGACGCTTACCTCGAACTTGGCAACCTGCAAGCAAACGCTGGAGACCTTAAAGCAGCCCAAGAAAACTTTAGCAAAGCAACTACCCTACAACCTTCGAATAAATCCTATCGCCACGCTCTTGCAGGCGTTCTTCTCGATTCCGGTGATCCAAACGCTGCATTCGCTCAAATGACGCAATGCGAATCCCCCGCAATGGCCCAATATCAAATGGCCTATATGCACTTTCAACGAAAAAATATTCCAGCTACACAGCAACATCTCACCGAAGCCCTGCAAATTGATCCCAACCTGAAACCTGCTCGCGATCTCCTCGCAAGCATCGGCGGTGCTCAAGGCGTCAACGAAATCTTGCAACAAGGCCAACAATATGGCCAACAGGCTATGGGAATCTATCAACAAGCAGGTTCCATAGTGAACGGTATCACAAACTCGGTGCAGGGGACGCAATCCCTACCCGCCACATCTCCAACTATAACGCCGCCCTCAAGCACCAACTTACTCGGTATTCCTGTTACCCCCTTACAAGCCGCACCGCCAACACCACCAACACCACCAACACCACCAACACCACCAACACCACCAACGACAAATACAGAGAGTTCTAGCCCCGGTGTAACCTTCCGCCTAGGTCAATAGCTACTCGCCCTCTCAAGAGCCTAACTCGCTTCGCCCTCAGGTACAGGCGCAAGCTTAGGTAACGGCTTAGGCTCTTCATCATTCTTCATGGAGATCGTGTCAAACTCTGCGTGATCGATCTCCTTACGCAGGACCAAATACATTGCACTTGACGCGGTCCAAAAAAAACTAAATCCATAAGCCGTAATCAACAACGGAACCATCCCACGCACAATAAACCCCAACCAGTTCTCTTCTCCACGCAAAGCAAATGCACTGGATGCATGGAACGATTGAGCAACCACGTTAAAACCGGTATTCAAAACGATCGATACGATCGAACCAGAGAAATACCCTAGCAAGTGCGCTAGACAAACGCCAATGAACAATGTGGCCGGCCTCTGAAAAGTATAAGCCGTCGCTCTCGACATCCCATCAAATGCGTCTGCCTGATTCTCGGTGACAATCGCTACCGTAGAAAACGAAAAGCCAAACAACGAAATCGCACATACCCAGCCAAGCCCAAGACCCAAAAAAACAATGGGGATCATCAAGACCGACGCTAAGACTCCTCCTAACCAAGTCGCATTGGAAATCCAACCAATACCCCACGGAAGTAGCGCAATCGCGGCAACGAGCGACAACGGCATCAGTACAGACCAAACGATCGACAACCACCGCACTTGCACCCAGCGCACAGTCTCAACCCAAGGAGCCGTGATCTTCAATCCCAACTCCTGTACGCTGCGCCTCGCTATTATCCCACCAACCATCCCCCAAATACAAACCACCCAAAGGATATTCAAGATACCTGCCGCAAAACTCTGAAAGGCTATCCCTCCGCGCAGGGCTGTACCATCAAGCATTTCGTATGCAACCGATGCATATCGTTGCCATATATCCACAAACGAATCGCTATTGAATCGATACCAATCCGACTTCTCTTGACTACCCACCATAACTTCAGATAACCCATCCACTCCAGAGACCCAAGGGTAAATCGGTACCTCCATTGCCCTCGGATGCAACCATTGCGTTGCAGAAGATTCACGCGTCTCGCTAGACGAAGAAGAACTCCCGAAAAAAACCTTCTGCGAAAGGTTCAATCCGATCTGGGTGATCAACAGCGCGGCCGCACACAGCAAAATATGGGACGTCCGCCAAGAGATCGAAATGGACTGGGACACCAGTCTCCACCAAGGAGTTGAACGATACCAGTCAATCGATATACGAGGGACCATCACTTCCCCCCTTGTACTTCCAGTCGAAGACGACCCCGTCTCTTGCACTGTATCACTCATAGCTAAAAATCCGTCTCAGTACCAAACCGTCGAAGTCAATCGCTGGCGCACTACACCCCACGCCTCTTCCCGTGAAAATAGTTGCACCCATCCGCTCTACTATTCAAATCGCCATTCCTTCGGCGCCGAAGGTGGAGGCTCAGGCTCCTGCTCTTCGTCGTCCAAACTAGGAAGCACCGGTAGACCAACGTCCTCGCTAAACCAACGGTTCAAATCCGCCATCTTGCATCGCATCGAACAAAATGGCATCTCCGGTGCCTTAAGCTCCGGTACGAAAAACTTCAAACACGTCGGGCACTGGATTTCCGCCACTCGCTCTTGGCTCCCCTCTGGAAATTTCTCTGCCGAAGCCGAAACCGAAGGCAGAAAAACTAAATATGCACTCCGCACCAGCGTGTAAGATAACGGATTCCGACAAATCGTGTAGCCAACCCCCCTACCCTACCCCCCACAACCTAAACGAAAAAATGAGCAATCACAGCAACCGTATCCGTGAATATCTCGCCGGCGGCCCAAAACTGACGCAAGCGATCTGGGGACTCTCCCGAGAAGAACTCCACACCCGACCCGCCGACGGATCGTGGTCGATCCACCAAATCGTCACTCACCTCCTCGAATCCGACTTGATCGGCTCCGATCGCATGAAACGTGTCGCATGTATGGACAAACCATTGCTTGTCGCTTTCGACGAAACCGCCTTCGCTAACCTACCTGGCGTCGACCTGATCGATACTTTCATCGCCGCAGATCTCCTACACCGCAACAGACAACTAACCGCCACTATCCTCGACTCTCTACCAAACAACGCATGGGATCGAATCGGTATTCACACCGAAGTCGGTGCCGTAAGCCTTGCCACACTTCTCGAGAAGTTCATCGGTCACCTCGATCACCACTTGGCATTCATCATGAAAAAACGAATGAACCTTCACCCAACTCCTGCCTCCTAATTCGCTGGACTACCCCTTCGTAAGTGACGATTGCGAATCATTGAAGTACTGCTGCAACATCGCGCACAACCACTCCCTGCGATTCTCAGGCAACATCCCTCCGAACGTCACAGGGTTCACCCCAACCAACTCAATCGACGATTGGGGTCGCTCTGCTTCCCCAAAACGAGAGCCCGAATGTCGAACACCTTCGACTTTTTCTGCATCAAACCGTTGAGTCCACTTGAACCAACCAACCCCTGTAGAAACACTTGACTCCGCTCCATCAATGACCACTTGAACTCGTCCTGCTAACGCAATCAATGTCGCGATCAAAAAACCCGTACCAACAAGTACGAACGGGACCAAGAACAAACACAAAAACAATGTCTCTCCCAACTCCATCGGCTTGTCGTTGACGACCGGTCTTCCCTGCCGCACCCCACCAGGTATCGGCATGCCAGCAGGCAAAGGACCTATCAGGTTGGCCCATAGCCCCGCAAATGCCAAACTTAGGAATACCGAAACAATGGAATTCCAAAAGAGCATCATTCCCACTAAACCGAAAAATCCAGGGTACGAATGCATCGAAGCCTTTAAGACCATCCGCTGAGCACGATCTTCAAGCCCCCTCCCATCCACCTCGACCGAACAACCCTTCGGAGGCTCACCCAGCACCTCCTCCCGAGACCTACTCGTCCAACTCAATTCGCTCAAGCGATACAGTCGTCGACAACTTGTGCAAACCGCTACGCCCTCTTGTACGTTGATTGATTCAAAACTAATCGGCGTGTCACATCCTGGACATCGCTGCGCGGACTCTTGCGAAAAGAACCGTTTCAACGCCGATTTCATCAGAGATCAATCCTCCGCCGGAGGGATCGGAGCAATCCCATCGCCAGAATGCATCTCTTCACTCGAATTCAACTCGTCACCCTCCGTCGAATCCCCTCCCTTGCGCTCTTTCCATATCGGCTTGCGACGCCTCGCTTTCGGATGATGCGCTGGATTGAATTGATCAATCATCTCTTCTTCAAGACGCACACTCAGCGGTCGCCGTGGCTCCTGCACTAAGGTCGCTTCTAATCGCTCCTGATTGATCCGCATCAATTCGTCAATCTCAAACTCGACGTCCTGCCCAATCCGTATCCATTTCGGATTGATGTTCTTCAACGATGAAAAATGGAAGAATACGTCCTCGCGAAAATGCTCACTACGAATAAACCCGAATTTCCGGTCGGTAACCACTTTGACAATTTGACCTATGCGCATAAATAACCGATTCGAGATGCGTTACGAGTTTCTAGGATTGGATTGAATGCGACCAACACTACTCTGAAAAAAACGACGACGACGCGCTAAAGCTTCCGCTTTCTGTTCCTCGGCCAAAGCAGAAACCTCCGCTGCTTTCGCCTTCGCTCGTAAATCCTCAAGGTTCGCTTGGCAATAACGACAACCCAAAGTCTCGATATGAAATTGAATGTAATCGGACGTCTCGTCGAGCATCGCACCCAACAAATAACTACCGAGCGACTCGCGACTCGGACAACTCAACCGGTGCCGACGCCAAATATCCCCAACACTGTGTACACCTACATCCCGCTGAGCAATCAGTTGAACTAACCTCGCTCTCAATTCCGGCTGATTGCGAATAGCAAACTCTACCTCGACCATCTTCTCACTGGCCAGCGACTCATCGAGGTAAGCTAATAAAACCGGGTCTGAAATCATAAGTTAGCCGCCATTGCGCAACGCCCCGACCGCCAAAGTCACATTTTGACCACCAAAACCAAAACTGTTGTTCAGTGCAACACGAATCTTCGAAGGCCTCGCAACATTAGGGATGTAATCCAAGTCACAATCTGGATCCGCATTCTCCTGATTGATCGTCGGAGGCAATACCCCATCACGAATCGCCAACATACAGACAATCATCTCTGTCGCACCCGCCGCTGCAATCAAATGACCCATCATGCTCTTCGTACTCGATACCGGAGTTAACTTGGCCCTCTCGCCAAAAACACCCTTACACGCCAAAGTCTCTGTACGATCATTGACCGTCGTGCTCGTGCCGTGTGCGTTGACATATCCAATTTCATCCAAATTCAACCGCGCATCGGCAATAGCCTGCTTCATACAACCAATCGCTCCACGCCCCTCAGGATGAATGTCGGTGATTCGGTACGCATCCGCTGTCGATCCATATCCGAGAACCTCACCGAATATAGGTGCTCCCCGACGACGCGCGTGCTCGTACTCTTCAAGAATCACAATGGCTGCTCCCTCTCCCAACACAAAACCGTCGCGATCGCGATCAAACGGACGCGATGCACGCGTCGGATCGTCATTACGCCCAGATAATGTCGTTAATAAGCTGAAACCAGTTAATCCAAAGGGATGAATCATCGAATGACAACCACCCGCGATCATCGCATCGGCATCGCCCGATCGAATCAATTCCGTCGCTTCCCCAACCGCCTGACTACTCGCTGCACAAGCAGTCAAACAATTGGAATTCGGCCCCTGGGCGTCAAACAAGGCAGCAAGATGCGCCGCAGGCATGTTCGGCTCCTGCTCCATCTCCTCTCGAGGATTCATCAACTCAAATCCACGACGCATGAACTTCGACATGTTGAACGCCGATTCACCCACCGCAGCTGCAACCATCTGCGTGAAGTTTCCGAAGTTCTGATTCCCCTCACCCGCACCCAAATAAACACCAATCCGAGTCGGATCAAGCTTACTATCCAAAATTCCTGATTGAGCAACCGCCTGCTTCGCAGCTCCCACCGCAAACTTCGTGTGCCTGCCGCAATGCTCCCAATCCGACAATGACTCCCCTACCTTCGTCACATCCCAATGCTTGACCTCCGCCGCAATGGTCGTGGGATAACCAGAAGCATCAAACACCGTGATCGGTCCAACTCCACTTCGACTCTCCTGAAGTGCCTGCCACATCGTGTCCACGTTGTGTCCGAGCGGATTGATCACACCTATACCGGAGACGACAACACGTCGACGCATGAATCCAAACCCTTCGAGTTAAGTCCTTTGTATTCGATCCGCAGGATGCTCTCCCTACAGCAATCCCAAACCCACACACCAACCCACCAGATCCATTCGTCCAAATGATCAAGCCCCCTGAGGAACTCGCAAGAGAACAATGAACGCTACGACCGAGCCGCCTGCTTCAAAGCTGCCGCTACCGTGCGCTCTGCCTCCAGCATGTGCGCCGGCGGATCTATTTTATTCCCATCCTTGTCCGTAGCAACGTCGTAAAGCCTCAAGATTCGGAGGGTTCGCATAAGATCCTCCGGCGGAAATAAAGCGGATTCGCCAAAACTCTCGTCGAGAAAAGCAAACCACAATTCCAAGTCTGCTACCAACTCGCCTTCCACGGTAATTGTCCCGTGCACGACCGCCCCACTAGGCTGCTTGTCCTGCAAAACTGCCGAAAGCTCAATGCGATCCCCAGGCCCAACCGTCCGATGAAACGTCGCTTTGGACACTTTCGCCAACACCGTCTTGCGGACAAAACCCTCCGGCTCAGATACCAACAATCCACCCGTCTGCGCCATCCCCTCAATCATTAAAGAATGAGGGAAATGAGGTAATCCATGAGAGTACTCGTCAAGCGGCTCTTCCCCAAAACAGACGTTTTTAATGGTTCGCGCGTGCGAGTCCCGTACAAATTCGACAAAGCGATCTATCCAAAACCAACGCACCGAAAAGCCTTTTCCTTGCTCGGGATGTAGCTCAAGTTGGAGATTACGAAGACTATCGAACTACTACGACAACTTCGATTGTACGTAACGGCACAAATCACTCACCGTCAACACGTCCCCAAAGTCCTGAACTCGCGGATTCGACTCGAACTTGGTCAAGTCTGCCCAAGGCATCCGCTTCTTCAACTCAGCCAACCCAGCCGCATTGACTTTACCGTCATTGACGTAACTACCCTCAGTGAGGATGTCCTTCGGAAATAAGTCCTCAGTCTGAATCTTTATCCCAAACGCCTTCTCCAACTTGAAGACGATATCGAGGAAATCAATCGACTCGGCTCCAAGGTCGCCAACCATCGTCGCCGACTCCGTCACATCCTCTTCGTCAACACCTAACGCATCGACGAGTGCAGATTGGACTTTGGAAAATACTTCTTCATTCACTGACATTTCGACGTTCCTCGATCAAAAACGAACTAGCGTTCCCTGGTCTTGAAGGGGAATAGCACGGGCAATCCACGCCCGCCCTATGGGCCCATTTCTTACCCGCAACCGGAATATTTTACCAGCCCCCAATAGGGCTAACTGCCCGATTCTAGCCGGAACACCAACTTCACTGAGATAGCAGTTTCATAGGTATTTCGACTCTTTTAACCTGAATTTTACCCCCACAACCACTCCGCCAACCCCCCAACCCAAGCCCTAAGGCGACTATTCCTTCTTCTCAGCCGCCTCAGACTTCGCACCCGATTCACCCTTGCTAGCCGATTCCCCATGCGCAGCCGATTCTCCCGAGGACTCAAGCGATAACCATCCCCGCCACAACTTCTCCTGCTCCACTCCCGGTGACTCCATGCGCTGCAAGTTCCAGCTCGGTACCGCTAAGCCCTCCGCAGTTTCCAAACCATTCACTGCAAACTCCAGAACTTTCTCTAACAACCTTCCCCGCCTCGCAATCAGCAGACGAACCGCATCTCCACGCCTGAGTGTGCCCACCAAGTCGCCCCACTGCTCATAGACAACTCGCTGTTCTCCTAACCCCAATACCTCGTCCCCCACCTGAACTCCCGCACGACTCGCCGCTCCCCC
>JBIJCS010000615.1:0-2739 GCA_044344575.1 Pirellula sp.
TGCCAAGTCTACCTCTCAGATCAACACCAAAAAGTTGCGAATTGCTGAGAGAATGCGCTCTCGCGGCCCCGGTATCGATTCGTCATTTTCATGCTTCCGCCCACGCCTTGGCTGGTTTTAAAAGTCATTTTTGCAACGATGCTAAATCATATGTGCAGAAATGAAACGGTGTGAAGCAAGGGGGCGTGGGGTTGTTCGATGGCGAACGGTTGGCAGAGGTTTTGCTTGGTTGTTTGCTTGCGTTTTGCAAGGTGGTTTGCTTCGAGTTACCGGCGGATCCAATTCGCAACATCAAGAAAGATGATTTCTTGCCAACAGAAAGCTTATTTCGTAGCGCTCGCACAATTCGTGCAATGAGGATGGCAGTTGAAACGAACTAGGGGCAGCCAGCAAAGCTAGCCACCCCTATATTTCAGGATTCAAGTATCGAGATCAAACTGGCCTAACGCTTCATACGTCTCTTAGCTAATAAACCTCCCAAGCCAAATAAAGTCCCCATAACTAAAGAGCTTGGCTCGGGAACAATGTCGGAGGGAGAAATACTTGCGACTCGAAAACCGATGTTGAAGTTATCGTTGTTAGGGAGCGTGCTGTCGCGGATCGACGACGACAAATAAATGGAATCGGCGACCCACGTCCCACCGCGGAGCCCCCGAAAGGAAGAATCTGCACTGTTCGTCAGGTCACCCGAAGTCTCTTCCCATTCCCAAACGTTACCTCCGAGGCCCATCACGCCATAAGCACTCAAGCCACCTGCTTGGGTCACGTTCGCAGGGCCTTGCGTATAGGGCTGGCTAAGTATAGCGGTCCCTGGTGTCGTGCCCACTCCGACTGGGGTCGGAGGCTCATCACTACCCGTGGTGTACTTCCAATACTTATCCGATCCTGATGTCTTGTTGGGATCGTAGAACGCTGCCTTGTACCACTCGTTGTAGCTGGGTAGGACGTAGGTCGCTCTCCTGCTGCGATAAGGGTTTGCTGCGTCATAATCGAGAGTATCGGAAGCAGTCCACGGGGTGATGTTGTTGTTCATTCCAAATATCGTAAAGTTGTAAGCTGCAAAGCCACCGGTGCTCGTATTGAGCCAGTTGACGAACCGCGCCGCTTCATTCCAAGAAACACCGGTGGCCGGTTGGTTAATACCGTTTCCACCATAGCTAGTCATGTCGCCTAATGTGATCTTCTCCGTGCCGACGTTTGCATTGTACTTGTTGACTATATCCCGGCTGACTTCGAACTTGCCAATGTCGTAGATGTAACCTACTCTACCTGCAGGGTTTGGGATTCCTTTAGTATCGGGTGCATTCCCAGGATTGCCAATGGTGACAAACTCCATTTGGAACTGATTTGCACCAGTCCCAAAAGTCACAATACCAGCTTGGCTTTGTGAGACATAAGCAGACATCGCAAACATTGCGACTCCAACACTCAAAAGACGATACATCAACGTGATAGTCGCGAGAGAAAGCAGGCGTGCCATCATGGAACCTTTCAGCAAGAAACAGAAATGCCTTCCTGGCCGAATCACAACATCCATTCGCTCGAATATACAAAACTCGCAAACGTGAATGTTGTTGCAATCCGAAAATCTCTCAGAATTCGCACAACGCGCAAAACCGAATCAGTAAGAAGAAAAGAGGCGGCATGCATTTTCCGTGTATCGGAGCCACCACGCCTCGTTTCAAAAGCACTGAAGATGCTGTGAAGGCCGCGGGGAACTGAAGAAGCATTCAGTCGCAAAATGCACAAGGGTGACGAGCTATGCCCGCCACCCTGGTGTTAAGAATCGAAAGAACGGTTGGGTTACCGCTTGATGCGCCGCTTGGCTAAGAGCCCACCTAAACCAAACAGCGTCCCGATGACTAGAGTGCTTGGCTCGGGAACTGGTGGGGAGGATGGAGAAACACTTGCGACCCGAAAACCCATGGGGTCGAACTCGAGGCTAGGGCTGAGGCCGAAGCCGCGAAACGACGACGACAGGTCGCTGGAGACGAAGCTGCCCCAGTCGCCCCCGCGGATCACCCAAACAGAACCGCTACCGTTCGCAAAATCGAATGAACTCTCCTCCCACTCATAGACGTTCCCACCTAAGCCCATCACGCCGTACGGACTAAGTCCACCAGCGTGAGTCACATCGGCAGGGCCTTGGACGCCCGGCTGATTGTAAACTGCCGTACCTGCGCCCGTGCCACTTGCTACCGCCGTCGGAGCCGTGTTGCTACCGGTGGGGAAGTCATAGTAGGCGCTGTTGCTAGGATCGTAGTACGCCGCCTTGTACCATTCGTTGTAGCTGGGCAATACATACGTTGCTCGCTTGCTGCGGTAGGGATTCGCTGCATCGTAATCGAGCGTGTCAGCGGTAGTCCACAAGGCAATGTTGTCATTAACCCCACTGGTAGTGAACTTGTACGCGGCAGCATTGCCCGTGCTCGTATTGAGCCAGTTGACGAACCGAGCCGCTTCGTTCCAGGACACGCTCGTCGCAGGCTTGTTATCCCCATTCCCTCCAAAAAAGCTCATGTCCGCAAGTGTGATCTGAAGTGACTGCGAAGCGTTGAACTTCGTGATCATGTCCCTACTGACTTCGAACTTGCCAATCCCATACTCGTAACCGACTGCACCTGCCGGATTCGGGGTACCGGTCGTATCGGCCGGATTGCCAGGATTGCCAATGGTGACAAACTCCATCGAAAACTGATAGGCTCCTGTTCCAAATGTTACTGTCCCCGCTTGACAGGG
>JBIJCS010000614.1:0-2739 GCA_044344575.1 Pirellula sp.
AGCAGGGTCCCGTTCGTCGGCCCGGCAACCACGCTGTAGGTCAACGTGCCGCTATCGACATCCAGATCATTCACGGCAGGATACGCAGGTGAAGAAGAGGTCGTGACGACCAGATCGGTGTTGATCGGGGTGTAGTATGCCCGGTCATCCTGCGCGACCGGATTGGCAGCCATAAGGGCCCTCATCTCGAGGGATTCAAACAAAAGGCCTCGGAATCGGCGTCGGTTCTGGCGGCTTTTCGCAGACAGAAGGTCGGATTGAGGATGGACACAAGTCCGGAACCGAGAACCTAAACGACGTATGAGACTGCAAGCCATCGAGCACCTCCAGGGAGATATTGGAGAGAGACCGTGATCGAAACTGGCTGCGTCGGATTGTGGCGTCAGAAGGAGAGAAGTCTCTGACCGGCGTCTCAAGGCGAGTCGCATACGATTGGAGCATTCGTTGTGCAGGTGTCAAGAAAATTCTTTTGGGATTGTTCGATCTTCACAAAACGATCGCTATCGCATTGGATTGAAATCGCATGACGACCAGAAAGCATCCGGTCCAATCTGCAGCAGCCCATACGATGGTGAATGGCCTCATATCGAACACGATTCACTTAACCCAAGAACGGGCTTTGCGGAGAGGTTTACCTTCGCACCCCAATCCGTCATTTCGAACTCGCACCGGGTATTCCTACAGATAGACGCAGCTATTGTGGCTGCGAATGTCTGTCTTCATGCCGCCAATTGTAGCGGCATTTCGCATGGAGGTGCGAGTTGCTTTCGTCTGTTCCCCCTTCTTCTTTGTCCGCGCCGGCCCGGCGATCGAAAATCGCTGCGATTCTGGCCACCGGCATCGTTCGGATGAAGTCGCGTTTGGCGATCCACGACCCAGAAACTGCCAACGATTCGTACAAATCACCAGCAACTTGCCTTGAGGTTTCTTCGGAAAGCGTGCTCTCTGTGACCAACGTGGTTAACGACCAGTGAGTCCGTTTTCTCAGGAGAATCCAATGAAATTAGACGTCGACAAAGAGGTCGCTCTGCTCCAACGCATGACGATGGGACAGCTGCGAGAGAGGTTCGAAGAGACGTGGGGCGAGCCGACAAACACCCGCAATAAGCAATGGCTCGTCAAACGCATCGCTTGGAAGATGCAAGCCGATATCGAGGGTGACATATCTGAACGAGCTAGACGTCGGGCTGCCGAACTCGCACGCGGTACCGACATCCGAACGACGGCCCCCAAAGCTACCAAACCGGTGACAAATCCTGTGGCTGATACGGTGACCGGATTCGTCGAACCGGGGGAAGACAGCCGTCTGCCTCCCCCAAGATCGGTCATCGAGCGAATCTACAAAGGCCAGAAAATCCTGGTTCTGGTGCTAGCTAGTCACCTCCTTTGAGGATTGCCCACCGATCGCTGACGGCAAGGCTCGGTCGGCACCGCAAGGTTTGTCACACGCGAAGTCCGCGTCGTGACCAGCGTGGATATACTAGGTGTCGATGGCGAGACAATCGCTTGCAACATGACTACAATGGATGCTTAGGAGGGGACCATGGAAAGACACGAGATCTCAACTGAAAAAATAGATTGGCCAGAGCTTGTGCGGCATGTAGCTTGCGAAAGGGTAGTCGTTGAGTTGTCCGAAGGGCAACGACCGATAGCCATGTTAGTTCCAATCGAACGCCGAAAAACGATGGCTGAGCTGGACGCTGCACTCCGCCTTTTACCGCGTCTGGGGGCTGATGACGCGACGAGTTTCGAAGCGGATATTCAGGAAGTTCGAGCTTCGATGAGTGAGCTTGATGACCCATGGGCGTCGTAATCGACACCGGTGTTTTCATTCGCTGGGAACGGGAAGGAGGAATCATTGAGTTCTCCCGTTGGAGCTCTCTAGGCGAACCTTGCATCAGCGTGATCACTGAATCTGAGCTCAAAGTAGGTATTCACCGCGCCAACACGCAAGAGCGGCGGGAAAGGCGCAGTCTGTTTGTTCAGACAGTGCTCGCGAATGTCGTCGTATTGCCGATAGAATCAATGGTAGCGGACATTCATGCCAGAATTGTGTCGGAACTGACGAGGAACGGAACTACGATCGGCCCGCACGATCATTGGATTGCAGCTACAGCTTTGATGTTTAACTACGATTTGCTGACTACCAATATTGCCGAATTCCGTCGCGTGCCCAATTTGCGCGTCATTCCCTACCCAAGTGGTATATCCAGCTAGGGACACTAGATTCGCTTTGGTCGGACCCGAGTTGGCTCGATGATCCATCCCCGGAAACGCCATGGCTTGCCCCTGAGCGTTACGCGTCGGTAGTAACGCGCACGGAGCTTCAGTTCCCCATCGAATCGGTGCCAATTGGAGCGAGGATTCCGACCAAGAACCCTAACCGCTTGGAAGTCGACCCGCAACCTGAGCCCGACCAAGCCACCTGGGCCAAGTTATCCATCACCGTCGAACGCAGCGATGGCGGCATCGTCGACGCCGAGATCATTCGGCCACGCTCGTGGATTCTACGTAACGGCATCTGCGCAGGGCGCATGCTGCCCTTCAATTTACCTGAGCTCGAAGTTTCCGGGCTAGCCTTAGTGACTGCCATCGACGACTGTCCTCCGATCGCAGATGGCGAAGGCTCAGTCGTTACCGCACGCTTCGTTACCCGCGAAGTCCACATCGTAGCCAGCGTGGATGTGCTAGGTGCTGATGGCACTGTCGAAACGATCACTGGGACTACCATCCACCCCG
>JBIJCS010000616.1:0-2734 GCA_044344575.1 Pirellula sp.
GATCCTGGCTGCTCATTCACTAAATCCCGATAGTCACCATTCCCCAAAACCTTCTCCTTGAAGAACCCATAAGTCCCCGACGCCGCATTGCGTCCAAACATCGCAATAGCAGACGACTCATACTCTCCCCCTAAACCCAACTGCCCCCACTTCTCAATCGGATCCCCTCCCAACTTCCGCGTACTCGAGAACACCGAATCCAACTGCGGAAGACTCAACTCATTCATCGGGTTGTCACGATGCACATACACCGCTAACAAATCAATCGCCGTGGGAATCATCGTCGGCTTGTAGCCGAACTTCTTCTCAAAGTCCGCAATCTCGTTGCTCTTCGCATCGCGACTCATCGGGCCAAAACCCGCCGCCCCCTCAATCAACGCCGGCATCGCCTTCGAAGATCCTTGACCCTCCACCTCCGTACGCACCCCCTTGTAGTACGTCTTGAACTTCTCCGTCCACAACAACATCAACGGATTCATCGAATCCGATCCAACACTCTTGATCTGACCCGATACCCCCGGTACCGCCTTATACGGCTTGAGCGCCGGATCGACCGCCAACTGGCCAAAAGCCCCCGTTGAACCAATACCCGCGAAGATACCCAAGAAAAATAAAGCCAAAAGCGATGCGGCTCGCCAACGATTCGGTTGCCTAGACATTTTCCGTTCCATTCACTGAATTCCTGTTCTCGATGTATGCTATCATCCGCATACGCAATCGTTCCATAGACTTATGCATGCATTCGTGCACTGCAGGTCTGATTTTCCCGCAACCAACCCTCGCGGAACAGGTTCGGCATGTTAAGAAAGAATGAAGAATTCATGAACTAGCTGCCGTAGAATAAAAAACACTAATCCAATTCAGCATTCTGAGGCCACTCTTGAAGTCAGCGATTACAGTTTCGTTAGTAACAGAATCCCGCGGTGGACCCTTCGTGCTCTGGGATGATTTGGAATCATCCATGAACATCGCTAAATCACTCCGCTTCGACGCCGTAGAAATCTTCGCCCCAGGCCCCGAATTCTTTCGAGACACTCCCGTGAAGAAAATGGCCCATCATCACGGACTCGCAATCGCTGCGATCGGAACCGGCGCAGGATGGGTAAAACATCGCCTGTCAATGAGCGACCCCGATCCCTCCAAACGTGAAAAAGCCCTCGAATTCCTCAAGCAAATGCTCTCCTGCGCCGCCGATCTGCAAGCCCCAATGATCATCGGATCCATGCAGGGAAGATCTAGCCCAGGCGGATCGCTGAACCAAGCCCGCGCTTGGCTACGCGAAGGACTCGAACAACTCGATCAATCGGCAGCCTCCCTCGACGCCCATGTTCTCTATGAACCCCTCAACCGATACGAAACAGATCTCGCCAACACCCTCGAAACCGGATGCGCCCTGATCCAAGGGCTCCAGCGGACTCGATTGCTCGCCGATTGGTTTCACATGAACATTGAGGAAGCCGATCCCGCCAGTGCCATCCGATCAGCGCGAAACGCCATCGGACACGTCCATTTCGCAGACACTAATCGTCGTGCCGTCGGATTTGGCCATCTCCAAGTCGCACCTCTGATCCACGCCTTGCGAGATATCGACTACCAAGGCTACCTAAGCGCAGAAGTGTTTGCTTGGCCCGATAGCTCAAGTGCTGCCAAGCAAACCATGGACGCGTACAAGAAATGGGTTCCGAACTGATTCTCTTCAGGTTATTGCTTCTGAATGTCCTTGAAGACTTCCTCAAACTTCTTGAGCTTGGGAACAATAACCGCTCGGCAGTACCCCTTGGAAGTGTTCAAATTGAAGTAGTTTTGGTGGTACTTTTCCGCAGGATAAAAAACGTCGAGAGGGGTGATCTCCGTGACGATCTTCCCATCGTAAACCTCTTTGTTTAGCTTTTCCTTGTACTCCTCCGCGACCTTCTTCTGCTCGTCATTCTCATAAAAGATGGCAGATCGGTACTGAGTACCTTCGTCGTACCCCTGACGATTAAGGGTTGTCGGATCGTGGGTTTTCCAATGGACTTCTAAAAGCTTGGCAAACGAAACAACGCTAGGATCAAATTCGACTTGGATGACCTCTGCGTGACCAGTCGTCCCAGTGCAAACTTCTTCGTAAGTCGGATTCTTGGTCTTGCCACCCGTGTAGCCAGAAACGACCGACTCGACACCTTTGACACGCTGAAAAACGGCTTCCGTACACCAAAAACAACCACCGCCAAACGTCGCTTTTTCCAATTTCTTCTCTCCCGATCCCTTGGCCTTCGTCTCCCCCTGTGAAACCGTCTTTGCGGTCCCCTGGGCTTTGGAATTCTCAGTGACTGACAACCCCACGAGGCTGGCGAGTGCCAATGTGACCGCTATAAAACGGAAATCCGAAAAAAAACGACATGCGCCGTTTCCAAACATAGAATCGCTCCTTGGTGCTTGCCACGCCCGTGACGCTTCGTACGGACCTGGGGGGAATCGCAAAAGTCCTAATATCTGTCGACTCCTGACATTATAGCGCATCGCCCAGGGGTGGGAAACGCACCCATGGGCTTCATCACAAAATTAGATGCGGCTGAATTAGATGCGGCTGACGAGGGATGAGTTAGAAGTTTGCGCATCGCATCAAAGCAACACCCCGCAACGGGGTGACGGGGATCTCACCCGCTACACATGCTTACCTGTTGCATGTATTCCAACTCTGCAGTCAACCGCAAGTCAGGTAGGCCGGATTCGAACCGACATCTCATGCTTC
>JBIJCS010000648.1:0-2733 GCA_044344575.1 Pirellula sp.
TAAGCGTCCTCATCCCTGCACGCAACGAAGAAGCCAGCATCCAAGCCGCACTCGATGCTCTCGCGAAATCCTCACACCCAACCTTCGAAGTCCTCGTCCTTGACGACGCCTCCGAAGATCAAACAGCTGAAATCGTAAAACAGTTCTCCCAAAAATATCCCCACTTCCACCTCCACGCTTCCCAAGGCCTACCCACCGGCTGGAACGGTAAACAAAACGCTTGCTGGCAACTCGCGAACCTCGCCTCCTATGACCGACTCCTCTTCCTCGATGCCGATGTACGACTCACTCCTGACGCTCTTACCCGTATCCTCGCCGAACAAGAACGACGCCACGCCCCCCTCATCAGTGGCTTCCCCTTCCAAGAAACCGGCTCCTTCGCCGAAAAACTTCTGATCCCTATGATGCACTTCGTACTCCTCGGCTACCTACCCATCAACCGTATGCGAGCCTCAACCGACCCAGGCTTCGCCGCCGGCTGCGGTCAACTCTTCCTCGCCAAACGCAATGAGTACTTCCAAGCCGACGGACACCGAGCAATCGCCCCTTCCCGACACGATGGCATCAAACTGCCTCGCACCTTCCGTAACGCCGGACTCTCCACCGATGTCTTTGATGCTACCGATCTAGCGAAATGCCGCATGTACCATTCGCTCGACCAAGTCCAACGCGGACTCCTAAAAAATGCAACCGAAGGGATCGCAAACAAAACCCTTATCATCCCCTTCTCAATCCTACTCCTCGGCGCCTGCGTCCTTCCCCTCCTGACTACTCTCTGGACCCTCTACCATCTCCTCCAATCCAATCAATTCTCACCCCTCTCAATCCTGACCCTATCGATCCTGATCCTCGCAACAATACTCGGCTGGGCTCCCCGCTGGATGACCAAACAAGCCTTCCACCAATCCACCCTCGGTGCCCTCCTACACCCCCTCGCCGTCACTTGGTTCGTTACCCTCCAATGGATCGCTCTGATCCGTAAATCACTCCACATCCAAACACCCTGGAGAGGACGAATCGAAACCAACCCCTAATCACACCCCGTACGGCTCAATATGCACAAACGCATCGGCTATCCTCAACCCACCTCCCCGCAACGCCGCTCGAACCGCTCCACCCACCCGATGCCCCTCCTCCACCGTCGACTTACCATCAACCTCAATGTGTATCTCGACGAATAACATCGTACCACTCTTGCGTATCCGACACTTCTCCACCGCCTTCACACCCAACACCCCGCCAGCAATCTCTCGCACTCGCTCCTCCGTCTCCTTCGGCGGCGCTGCGTCCAATAAATCTCGAGCCGTCAATTGTAATAGCCGAATCCCACTATACCCAATCACCATACAAGCCACCAAAGCCGCCCAATCATCCGCCGGCTCATACCCCTTACCCCCCACCAACGCGATCGATATCCCCACAAACGCCGCTAAACTCGACAATGCATCCGCACGGTGATGCCAAGCATCCGCCTGCAACGACACACTATCGACCTGCTCCCCCATTCGCCCAGTCCAACGCGCTAAACCCTCCTTGATCACCACTACGAAAATCAACACCAATAACGTCGACCAATGCGGCAAATGATGCGGTGTGAGAATCTCCCGAATCGACTGAACCGCAATCACAATCGCGGCAATCAAAATCCCTAAAGCCGCAACCACTCCCGCTAAACCCTCCGCCTTGCCATACCCATACGGATGCCGCTCGTTCGCCGGAGTCTCCGCAACTCGCAATCCCCCCCAAACAACCAAACTCGTGACGATGTCCGCCGTCGACTCAATCCCATCTGCTATCAATGCATACGAATTGCCAAACACTCCCCCCAGGATCTTCAACAAGGCTAACGTTGTGTTTACCGCAACTCCTACCAATGGAACCGTCGATGCTTCCATCGTCAACTCACTCCCCCCACCCGAGATTTTTCCAGTGGTACCGCCACTAACCCTTCCGCCGATCCTCCGCTTGATACAAAGCCAAACTACTCTCGAACAACTCGCTCGAAATCTCGTAACTCGGAGCCTCCGAACGATACCTCTTACAGTGCTCCGCGATCAGCTGATACAAGTAACGAAATACATTCCGAGGGGTTCGCAATGATTGCAACGCCGATATCAATCGCACCTCAGAAACGTCACTCGCAAAAAACCGCTTCGGCGATGGACTCGTCCCTGATACCGCACAAGCCTTCATGCGCGATGCCAATAAATCATACAAAGCCTCCCCCGTCCAATCGAACGAAGCAACCACATTCTGCTTGTCCAAACGCGCCCTCTCATGAAACTCCCGAGTCTCTCGCTCTGCATACGGCTGCAACTCACTCGGCAATAACATCTTGATCCCAAAATGCTCATGCTTGAGCAACTTGTTGTCCATCAACGGCCATACCAACTGCTTCATACGATCCGACTGCCCATTGATCAAATCCGGCTCGTCAACCCGATCAATGATCACCACCGTCCCAGGATAACCCAACGTCCTTAATATCAATTGCAACTTCTCTAACAACGCATATCGATCATCCGAACGCTGGGATTGCGGTACCGGCTGCTCATCAATCTCCTTCGCCAAAAAGGAAAACATCATCGGTCGCAATTGACTCGTCTCACGCTGCAATACCCGAACATTCCGCACCACCCGCTTCGCCATCCAATGACGCTTCCACCACCTCGCCGCATACCAACCCCACCCAGCAATCAATACCACCGGTACCCAATACAACGCCGTTAATAA
>JBIJCS010000125.1:0-10065 GCA_044344575.1 Pirellula sp.
CATGGAGTTTTCCGAAAGGTTTAGGGAGCCATCCATCACGTCCCATGGCATAGGTCACACGAGGACTGGTTAGTAAGTTGCTATTCATGGTTCCCAGGGTACTGAGAACGAGTCCGACCGACATGAGGCTACCGCCGATGGGGCCAAGGAGTTTATCGAGCAGATGTTCTGCGACGTGTTCCCTATGTTCGGGATCAGCCATTTCGGCGATAGGAATCGTGAGGTGATACGCGAGGGTTGCGCTCATGTAGAGCAAGCCAAGTAATGCGATTCCCCCGAGGAGAGCGAGTGGTAGATTACGGCCTGGATTGCGGACTTCTTCGGACAAGGGAACGACACCTTCCCAGCCGTTAAAGGCCCACATGACTGCGAGTAAAACGGTTGCTACTTGGGCCGTAAGTCCGGATTGTTCGGGGGAAATGCGATCGTTGAGTAGATCGAAATTAACAGCGGGTTGTCCCATTGCCGACACGCACCAAGGCAAAAGAGCGATACCGGCGACCAGTGCACATTTAATGATGGTCGTGGTGGCTTGGAGTCTCGCGCCCCAAAGGACGCCGAGTGCGTTGAAGGTAGCGATGATGAAGATAAGGATGATCGACAAGAGGATGCTGGAAGTGGCGGTTAGATTCCAGTGCAAGATACGCCCCAGCGAGTTGCTACAGATGACCGCGAGAGCTCCTGTGGAAGCTGGCCGAGCGAAGAGGAATTCTTGCCAGCCGAAGAGGAAGGCGGGCAGGGGGCCGTAGGCTTCTCGAAGGTAGACGTAGAGTCCCCCGGAGCGTGGGTGCATGGAGGAGAGTTCGGCGAGGCAAAGGCCACCGAGAATACAGAGGATCGCACCGAATCCCCAAACGGAGAAGAGGAGGGGAAAGTTGCCGGCATCGGCGGCGATGCGTCCAGGTTTTACAAAAATGCCGGAGCCGATGGTATTTCCCACAACGACGGCGATTGCCATACCAAGTCCTAGAACCCGCGGCAGGGTTACTTCGCTGGCGGGTTCGATCGATGTTGGCGGTTTGGGGGGCATGGGACGCACTCTCGCAATGGGTGCTGCATCGAAGTGCAGTGAGTCGGCTACGCGGGCCGTGTGGGGCGACCTGTTTGTGGGTAGAGGCAGCAGTTCGCCGGACACAAATCATGGCTTGGACCGTACTCGCCAAGGCATGGGCGCGGCGTTCCGGGTGAAAGTCTCTCTTCGATCAGATCGACGATCATGGACACAAAAGCGGGGTGGATGCCGACGGACTTTGCTCGCACGCCTTGGATACCGAGTTCATTGCATTTCCCGATGGCTTCTTCGTCGAGATCGTAGAGGACTTCCATGTGATCCGAGATGAAACCCAGGGGTTGGAGGATTACGTGTTTCAGGTTTTCGGTTCGATGCAGTTCTTCGATTCGATCGCAAACGTCAGGTTCGAGCCACGGTTGCTGAGGGGGGCCGGAGCGACTTTGGAAGACGAGTTCAAAGCGTTGGTGCCCGACGGCTTTGCAAACAAGTTTGGCAGCTTCTTGGAGTTGCGCGACGTAACGCGAGTTTTCGGCCATCGACATAGGGATGCTGTGGGCGCAGAAAAGAACAGGGGCGTCTTGGCGGGAATGTTCGGGGAGTTGTGCTAGGGCATCGCGCAGGCAGTCCGCTTGGGCTTCGATGAATTTTGGATGATTGAAGCCTTTACGAACTTTTTCGACGAGCGGAGCGCCGTCGCCTACAGCAAAGATGGCATCTGCAAGGTTCTCGCGGTATTGGCGGCAGCCGCTGTAGCAACTGAACATGGAGGTGAAAAAAGCGATTGCGCGGCGTTTGCCGTCTTGTTTCATTTGCGCGAAGGTATCCGTTAGAAGAGGATGCCAGTTGCGGTTTCCCCAGTAGATTGGGAGGGAGAGTCCACGGGTTTTGCATTCTGTTTCGACGGCGGCGATCAGAGCGCGGCATTGATCATTGATGGGGCTGACCCCTCCGAAATGTTGGTAGTGTTCTGCGACTTCGAGCATCCGTTCGCGGGGTACATTTTTTCCACGCAGGACGTTTTCCAAGAAGGGGAGGACATCATCGGGGCCTTCTGGTCCCCCGAAGGAGACGAACAAGATCGCGTCGATGGGTACTTGATCGAGGGGGGGAAGGGGGGAGAGTGGTGCGGCTGGTTTGGTAGGGATCGGGGTTGGTTGACTTGAGGGGGTAGGATTTGGATTGGATTGCATGAAATCAGTGATTGGCTTGAGTTTGGAAAAATCGGGACTGGATTGGTTTGCGATTTGGCAAACTGCGTAAATCGGGTGGTTTTCTTACCCGTTTCGCGAGGCATTATTCCCGAATCGATGGGATCGGCGAGTGTCGAGTGTTGGAAAATGTGAGAGTATTGTACTGCAAGAGATCGAATTGGGTTCCGCTAGCGACAGGAAATAGAAATCCCTACAATCGCGCGCACCATGAGCTACGGAAAGTTCTTCGACAGCAAGAAAACGTCAGGCATCCCGATGAAGGATGAAGCGGAGCGACTCGTTGCGCAAGTTTGGGATGGATTGCCTGAGACGGAGGTAGTTCGGAAGGGCAAGCGATGGGTGATGGATTTCTTTCCCAATGTGCGGGACGCGGGTATTCGCTGGGCGGAAGATGACGCGGGTAGTTTAGCTGCGAGTGTGGCTTATTATTTGGCCTTGTCGATGTTCCCGATGTTTCTTTTATTGATTTCGGGGATTGGTTTGGTTTTAGGCTTCACGAAGTTTGGGATTGACGTGCAGGTAGAGATACTTGATGCCGTGGAGGCGTCGACGACCCCGGAGGCGAGGGGGCAGGTCGAGCAGGTGCTCAAGCATTTGACGAATCACTCGATTGTTGGTGGGCCGACAGGATTTTTCGCAGCGATTCTCGCGGCGATTGGGGTGTTTGCTCAGATTGACCGAGGGTTTGATCGGATATTCCGTATACCGGTGACGAAGGAGACGCGGTGGACCAAGAAGATTGGGAGGTTGGTCCGGCATCGTTTTTTTGCATTTACGATGTTGGTGGGGCTTGGTGGATTACTGATTGCGTTGTTTATCGCGACGATGGCGGTGTCTCAGGTCCGTTCGGTGACAACGCGTACGTTGCCATCGGTGGGGCATTTCTTCAATGTGTTTGATTTGTTGGGAGCGGTCAGTGCCAACACCATGCTTTTTACGTTGATCTACCGGGTGTTGCCCAAGCGGCGGGTGCATTGGCAGGATGCGGTGCGAGGCGGGTTACTGGCGGCGATTGTTTGGGAGGTTGGTAGAGATTTGTTGGGAGCGTTTTTTATCGGGATGCGGTACACGACGGCTTATGGTGCGATAGGATCTTTTATTGCGTTGTTGTTGTGGTGTTACTATGGGATTTCGATTTTATTTTTTGGAGCGGAGTATGTGCAGGTTCTCGAGTTGCGACGGCGTGGTGGTGGAAGCGAGAATTTGATGGCTGGTGCGCGATTGCAACCGGTTCGGAGCATGGTGCTTGAGTCGCCCACAAATGGTATGCGGCGAGTGGTGGGTGGGAAGTTCAAGCCGCGTCGGGTGCAGTGATTGGGGTGTCTACGGTTTGATGTATTTCTTTCGACGAGCCAGACCGCGCCAGAGACCGAGGGTCGCGACGCTTGCGGTCAGCAGCAAACTGGTTGGTTCCGGCACTGCGGTATGCAAACGCGTTAGTGATACAAAACTATTTGTAATTTGGTCGGACAGCACTCCGTTCAATTCAGATCCGTTCGAGTTCGCTCTAAAAGACGATTGCACTAGTGTGCCAACGTCGAGCCCGCTAGGCAACGTATACCTAAGAAAAAATGGGGTAGTGGAAGAGCCCGAAATGGGTTGCCCCAGGTCGATAATTGGCGAGTATCTGATATTCCCTCCCGATACGATTCCATCCACAAAATTTGCCGGAGTGAATTCGGTATATGAAATGTTGTCTTTGGACCAAGCGATTCCTGTGATTAGAAAACTGGCTGTGTTCGTTGTTGAAAACCCTACTTGAATAAAGCGATCTGCGGGTAGGCTCGCGTCTTTATATGCAACTTTGACAGGAGTTGGGGTTGAGGGATCGAAACGCAACGCATTGTTTAGATCATTGTCCAGGTCTCCGCCCCCCGGAACAAGTCCAGCCTCGATTCTTCCCGCCAAGAAAAGAGGGATTATGGAACATAGCAAAAACCGAATCAGTCTCGAGCTATTTCTCTTGTTCGTCCCGATGGCGTGTGAAGCGAAGGTCGAATGCCGATTTTGGCAACAGGCAGACTCAATCAAGATGTTCATGAAATCGTAAGTTCAGGGAAACGTTTTAGAGTTGAAAAACAATAAAATAAAGGGCCTACATGACCTTTGCAATTATTACGATACACAAAATCGGAAAAATTGGTACGACCACCCTAAAAAGGGGGCGGCGCTGGCTGGGGTGTTGTGCGCGATGCTAGAGCTTCGCGAGAAATCCGATAGGCATAACCCGGCAACGATGTGAATTACGCATTCTGACAAGGAGAAATTTGAAATTTTTTTGGCGAGAATGCGGGTCTTGAATTTGTGATTGAATCATTCGTCACATGCCCAGGTTTTGAGATTTTGGGGCATCGATCGAAAAATTATCGGAAAGTAGAGCTGTTTTTCAAAACGGGCAAATCCTGGTGAGTGAGCTTTGAGCGGAAGGGTTTTTAGCTCTTTACAGAGAGACAGATAGGGCAAGACAGGGGGTGTATACCTTCCCGATATTTCGCTGATCTAGAAATGTCACCATCTGCGTTTATCTCATTGCTTGTTACGAAGGTTTCTGTCTCGCATCCTGTAATGCTTGATGTGTACACTCGGGGAGCAAGGGACAATCGCGTAACAGTCAGAACATCAATTGGATTTTTCGAGAAGTTGCGATTTTTGAGTCGTCTAGCCGTGACCATTTAAGCGTTCCGGCTAACCTAGCCAATTGCATCCGAATGACGTTTGGAGCCGTTCTTAAAACGATCAGGTTAAAGATGCGATTAGGAGGTAGGATGATCTCCTCGAAATTGATGAAGTTAAATCACAGATTGGCTCTCACTGCCGCTATGGGTGCATAAATAGTGTATCTTTCGATCCGCCACTATTTGTAGGTAAGGCGTTGTTGTTTCTTAGCTGCAAGAAAAGATCGGTGTATGACACAGAATCCTACGATTAGCATAAGGACGATACTTGACGGTTCGGGTATTGCAGTGTGTTGTCTGGTTAACGAGACAAAATTATTTCCAACTTCCTCAGATAGAACACCATTTACTGCAAAGGAATTGCTGTTGGACAGAAATTTGGATTGAACAATGGTCCCTTCGTCAAGTCCAGGAGGTAAAACGTATCGGATGTAGAATCTTGCATTCGGTGAGCCACCAATGAAACGACTGAGATCAATTATTGGGGAATAGGCATAGTCGACGGGAGAGTTGATGTTTTCAATTGCGTCGTATGGTGCAAATGGCGTAAAGGACAGATTGTCGAATGACCACGCTAAAGAAGATATCTGAAATGGTGTTTCTGCTGTCGTTCGGAACCCTAGTTGGATAAATCGGCTTAGAGGAAGGTTTGGGTCGCGGTAGGCGACGGTGACGAGGGTGCGAACGGAGGGGTTGAACTGTACGGCATTGTTCATGTCCTTATCTAGATCGCCGAGGCCAGGTACTAGGTCTGCTTGTGCTGAACCGATCAAGAATGGGGCGAACAGAACGAGTAGCAGTAGAGTGCTGCCGGTTCGAAGTCTAGGTATGTCTCGCCCTGTAGGGTTTGTGCACATAGCCAACGGGATCGCATGAAGCGGTCGACCGGGAATAACTACTGGTAGACGCTTATTTGAACCGCGATCATTCTTGGGGTTAGGGAAGCACAATCAGGCGGATTTCCAGAGCGACTGACTGCAAGTCTGGAAGTTCATCCGCGTTTGCTTCTGCGTAAGAGCTTACGGGTAACGGGGAGAAGGGGCAGACCCATTGAGGCCTGACACCTGAGCTCGAAGATGACTGACTTGGCATTGAAAAAAGTTCATACGAGGAGTGGATGCACTCTGAAAGGGCGATCGTGCAATCCAAATCGAATCAATGCTCGCTGGAGAGAGTTGCGAGCGTGTCGGATTGAGTGGGCAATAGAGTGCAATCTGCGGGCCGTACTGTCCCCTCTCGTCGACGTTTCAGTTACGTAATGTCTTCGGTAGCCTCGAATTTAATGTTTATTCGATTAAGAAAAAATACTTTTGGCCGGCAGGTCCATCCGCAGCCTTGTGTGTTACAACCGGCAGATCGGGAACAATTAGACCTCTCTCGATCATGGTCTTCCGTCGGACTGCTTGGTTGCTAGGACCGATGAGCATCTTTAGCTATTCCGAGCAAATTTTCGAATGGTTTTCTTGCTAGCGTTGAATCGTGTGTGGTTTGACCGGGACAAAGGCCATGTTGGCAACGATCATCATCGTGCCAAAAGTGATCATTCCCAAAAATAGTGCGATCCCTGCGTGCACAAAGAATGCGACGGCAAGCACAAATGGACGGGTAGATTTGGGCCAGACCAACGCCACGTAGGTGATCTCCCAAAAGAGCGTAAGGTGTGTCAAAATCGAACCAAGGGTCGGAAGGCGGCCGATCCAGGTAAGGTCTAGGGATTGGTATTCGTACGAAGCGGCAGAGAACCACATGGCTGAGCCGTCCCACCACATCCATCCTCTCGCTTTTCCTAGCCCTCCGAAAAAATAGATGACGCAGAGGTGAAGTTGAATAAGACGCGTCGCGAGGGTGTTCCTCCAGGATTCAGTGGGCTCGATAATCCAACCAAATTTACGATCTAAACTCCATGCATCCCCGGATCTTGATAATGACAACGCGAAACTGAGCATCACCACAATCTGGTCTAAGCCGAAGAGCATCGGGGGTAACCGATGGACGGTCATTAGGGTAAGAAACCAAGCAAGTGGGGTTGAAAACTTTGTTTGGATCCCCAAAGCCATCGCGATGCCGGCTGCGAATGCGGCGATTTCGTGAAGAGTAGCGAGCAGCAATGATTCATTTCCCGACAGGTAGGTCCATTTCCAACGCCCTCGATGTAGGCTTTCGAGGACTTGGCCATTGACCAGTGCATCTGGGCCAAAGAAGGACTTTAAATCCATGAGCCACACCAAGTGGATGTAGGCGATCATCGCACCCGTGGCGATCCGCATCCACGCACGAACATCGGGGCGGCTCGGCTCAAAAAAAAACTGCTCCACCGTTTGTGCTACGTTCTGCGCTCGTTGCATGATTGTTGGGCCACAAGAATCGCTCATCGTGGGATCCTTCCGGCTTCGATGGGTTCAACTTCTCTATTTCCAGCTTCTCTATTTCCAACTTCTCCAGTGGCAGATTCTCCAGTGGCGGTAGGCGAATCGCTTAGTTCGATCAAGCGACGAGAGTCATCGAGTCGAACTCCTTGTTCAAGGACTTCTTGTGCGGTCGGAAGGGGGCGTTCGAGTCGGACCAATTCTCCGGAGACTTTGAGGGAACGCTGAATCGATTGTTGTAGCGATTCGTAGAATGCGCGGTCTTCCTTCCAACGTTGAAAAAACACTGGATCTGATTGATCCATGGGGTGCAGTTCGGTTGGTGCGAAAGAGTTGTTGTAAAACTCCGAGAGCATGAAGTATCGGTGATACAAAAGCCGCGGCCACTGTTTTCGACGGTCCGGGAATAGTACTTCCGGCATTTTGGTTTGGGATGGATCGATTCCCTCCAAATTCGCGGTCATAGATCTTGCGCCTACAAGGTGGTTGGGGCCTGGGTTAGGGGCAAAGAAAAAGTAGCCGTGATCAAGATACATCCACTCAGCGTAGGGGCTGAGCAGTCGACGCAAGTGAGTGAATTCGGGGGCGGTCTGGAAATCGCTTCGGGAGAAAAAAACGAGTGGTTCTGCAAGTACTGCCAGCAGGTGAGCCGCAACAAAAACAAGGAGAACCCGGCGTAATTTTACGGGGCACGAACCAGGTGGAGAGGTTTTCGACATGCAGTTATTGCCGTTGCGTCTGGCCGATGTTGGGATTTCGTTAGCGAGTCGAAGGGGGATCTGCTTTTGCGGATTTGCTCATTACTGCCAACGCAAGAAACGTTGCCAACGCTAACCCACCGATCACCAGCGAGCCTATCATCCAAGGCACTTGCCGTTTGTAGACTTCTGCTAAGACGAAGTACAACGGTGGATCATGTTTTGGCAATCCGGTGTCCACGAGATATTGAAAGTGATCCCAGACCCGAACCGGGGGATCGGATGCGGCTTGTTCTCTCATTTCCGCGTAGAGTTCCTCATCGGTATGACCGAATTCGATGGGAGCGTTCCATCGCAAAAAAGCCAAGTAGGAGCCATATCCCAAGCCGATCGTGGCGATCGCAAGACTCAAACCTGCCAGGAGGTTAGTCCACCATGAGACAGGGGCAGAACCGGATGCGTTCGTGCCTCTGGATAATTGGGAGTCCTCGATCACTGACAAGCTCCGAAGGACTTTGGTTCCTGGAACTTCGATTTCGGCACTGCAAGAATTGCATCGAACGGTGCTACCGGCTTGGGCTATCCCCACCGGTATGGTTTCATTGCATCGAGTGCACGGTAGGGCAAAGGAAGGCATAGAGACGAATGCTTGTGTGGGGCAAAGGTTGTGGAGTTAGGATCGTCCAGTTGACGTACCTTACAGTATTTCCTTACAGAATGACCGTAAAGCTTTGCGGACATTGGAAGCACTACGCGGTAAAGTTTAGCTTGGTTTACTTTAATCGTCGATTGCCCACGGACGCGATCTATAGGGGGAGTGAGCGAGGAATTGGAGGGAAATTCTAGCGGGATGATGCAGGGGTGATCGCTGGTGAATGAGCGGCAGTGTCGTCCTTGAGGAGTTTATGGAGATGAAAATGGTGCCGACCTAGTTTTCCGCCGTAGTTCCCTCCGGTAATTGCACGAACACCGAGGGATTGGCCGACTTCACAGACTGCGAGGATGCCTGCCCGCATCGCTTGGCCAACTACGGGTGCGGTAAGCCCGTCGATCACAAGTTCGAGTACTGCACCGACGTTGTCGGGAACTGATTTTTCGGAATGGATGAGTTTGGGGAGGTCGCGAAGTGTCGGGCAGAAGGCATCGTTTGTCGATGCCTTCAACGAGGCGTACTTCGAACCGACCTTCGAGCCGCTTCGTGCCACACCGCCGGGGAAGGGGGCGATGCATTCAGGGATTTTCCGAATCGCGGTTACGGCTGCATCGCAAGCATGGAGAGCTCCGTGGATGGTCTCTGCGAGTACCAAAAAATTCCCGCCACCGACGGCACTTGTCCGATACGCGGTATCTTCGCAGACAAATTCGCCATCCATCACGGGAATTCTCCAGTACTTGGTCTTACCGATCCTTTTGGAGATCTGGTTGCCATCCCCGAAGTATCGGATGCGAGATCCGAGCGCAACCTTTTTTTCGGACCTTAACCCAGAGAAGACAGAAGTGCTTGGGCACGTCAGGACACATTGACCGACGCGTCGAACAAGTTGTTCTTGAAGTTTGTCGCCGCTGGTGCTGAACATAAGAACGGATACGCCAGGTCGCCCGTCTGGGGTTTCGTGTGGAGCGAGTTCTCTTTCGACTCCGGCTTCGACGACACATCCGATCACACTTGTTGCAAATCCGGTCATCGCTTCTCCGGCGCGCGATGCCCAAGTGGGTTCGGCAGCGGTGATAATGACGCGAGTGGCTGTCATGTCGAACGCTTCTGCGAACGTATCTTCGATGGGTATACCATTAATTTTCATGCAAACTCTCCTCTGGGATTCGGTGTTACTCTTCCCATTGCACTGCGATAGGGTTGTCGGTTTGCAAGCGGACCATTTGTTGATAAATCCCTGGTTGATTTAGCAACTCGCTATGGGTTCCTTGCTGTACGATCTTTCCAGAATCGAGAACCAGGATGGAATCCGCTTTCTGAATGGTGCTGAGTCGGTGCGCGATGACAAACGAAGTACGCGATCCCAGGAGGTTCTCTAAGCTACCTTGGATGGCTAGTTCGCTTTCGCTGTCGAGATTGCTGGTGGCTTCATCGAGGATCAGTATCTT
>JBIJCS010000126.1:0-10051 GCA_044344575.1 Pirellula sp.
AAAGACACTTGGGCAAAATGCCGTGCGGACTGTAGACAATCGGGCCACGACGAAGAGTGATGACAAGGAGACATAAAGTGTCGCAGTCGAACGCAGCAGTTGTTGAACCAGACGTTAAGCCAGCCGAACCGGACAAGAAGCCGAAGCGGCAGCCACGGTACCACGTTATTCTTTGGGACGATCCCGAGCATACTTATGATTATGTCATTCGCATGATGAAGGAGTTGTTTCACATGTCCGAGACCGCCGGGAGACAATTAGCCCAACAAGTCGACAAAACCGGTAAGGCGATTTGTTTGACCACAACCCTCGAACATGCTGAGCTTAAACGCGATCAGATTCGGGCCTATGGACGCGATCCGATGAGCATGAAATCCAAGGGAAGTATGTACGCTTCGATCGAACCGGCTCCTTAATACGCACGACCGGTTACCGGTGGAGTATTAAGCACGAACCGATAAACTGCATGGTTGAAATGTCAGCGATCGATCGGTCGTTTTTTACTTGGCGGTTAGCTTGTATCACTAAGCGGTTAGCTTGTATCACTAAGCGGTTAGCTTGTATCACTAAGCAGTTGCAGTGTTTTTACTCAGGGAGTGCTCTGTGTGGTTGGCAAGCCGTTGAGAGGCAGATATAGTCGCTGGTTGCATGACACGGTCAGTTGGATCATCGCGGTGATTTGCATCATTGCTGTGCGTCGCACGGTCGAGGTGGATCGCAGTAGCATGGTGTGTCGTAAAAAAAGAAAATAGCAGAAGCAAAAATTACAGGAATCTTTACCTCAGGAGGATAGGGGAATGGTCAGCCTATGGCGATCCGTAAGAATTGATAATTCGGCAGGACGGAAGATCCGATGGATCATCGGGTTGCTCGCCACCACTGGGCTTTTCGGAAGTCAATGTGGTGTGACTGCCTTCGGGCAATCCCCGTCGACTCCTTCGAGCGCGGTCGCGCCCTCGAAACATGATGATGACGAGCACCTTGCGCTGATGCACTTGGTGGAGTCTCTCGAGCCATATCATGCTAAAGAACAAATTCGAGGAACGATGCTCGTCTCTGGATCGACTACGATGCAGTCCCTTGCTCGCTCTTGGTTAGAGCGGTTCACCAAGTTCCATCCGGAGGTAAGTTATTCGAAGGGGAAAGAGGGAACAGATGCCGCGATTCAAGAGATCTCGGAGAACCCTCTGGTCATTGCGGGAGCAAGTCGTCCGCTCACCGAAAGCGAATTAGAGGGATTGAAAAGTGCGAACTGCAAAGAACCGATGTCGGTAATCGTCGCTCTCGACCCACTAGCACTATACGTTCATAAGGATAATCCGATTGCCAGTATTACTCCCGAGCAACTAGAGTCGATTTTTCGTGCTCCGAATAACAAATCTCCTCATGCTGCCACGTGGGGGGACTTAGGGGTAAAGGGAGATTGGGCAAACGAGCCTATTCGTATTCATGGTCGAAGTGAGATCAGTGGCACCACAGGGTTTATCAAGCAGTGGATCGTCGGTGGCGGGGAATTGGCGAAGACCACGGAAGTGCACGCGACCAACGTAGCGGTAACCCAAGCGGTTGCAAAGGACAAGTTTGGTGTCGCACTATCTGGTTTTGGTGATCACAACGATCAAGTTCGGGCAGTGCCTTTGGTTTTGCAGGGGATCGCGGTTGAAGCAACCGAGGAGAATTTTCTTGCGGGCCGGTATCCATTTGTACGTCCATTGATGCTCATCATCGATCGAGCGACGATGAAAACGGATGGTGGGTTACGCGAGTCGATGCTTCGATTTGTTTTGAGCCGGGACGGGCAGTTAGAAGCAATACGGGCGGGTTTCTTTCCGCTCGACCCAGCTTTTATTCGTAAGCAACTTGATAGCATCAGCGGTCCGACTGTTCGTTAAGTGACCGCGTATTGACCCAAATAAATCAATAACCATTGGCCCATCGACTCCTTGGCTCTGGAGTAAGTACTTTCGGGAAGGTGAGGGAATCTAAATATGAAAAATCGATTGATCATTGCCGTGATGAGTTTTGCTTTCGCTCATTGCATGGGGACTGGTTCCTTTCTACAAGCTCAGAGCTGGCTGGGATTCAACGCGGCAGTTCCAAAAGTGGCACCTGGATACGGCACATCTGGTGCCATTGCAACGCCAGGAGCTTATGGTGCCCCTGGCGTTGCGGTTGCAGCGCCCGGTACCCTCCCTACTGCTGCGACTGCTGTGCCGTCTCTCGTTCCAGCCTCTCGAACTTGGAAACTCGGAGTGGTCGTGCGGAATACCGATACGGGGGCTGTCGTACAGACCGTAGAACCCGGCAGCGCCGCACAAGCGGCAAGCATCGTACCAGGTGATGTGATCTTAGCAGTCTCCGGCACGCGGATCGGAGAGTTTGATGGGCGGGTTGTGGACATTGGTGAGGAACTCAAACGCTATGTGGATGGCTATGGACGTGTGTCATTATTGATACAAGATTCTCGTACTCGGGCGTTGCGTGCCAGTGTGGTTACTTTGCAAGCGACATCGACTGCACTAACGGGAAGTGCCTCGGTCGCTGACCGATCCAGTTTGCCTGCTGGATCTGTTTTGACTGTGCAATTGCAAAACGCGTCGAAGCCCTTTGTTGAGGTCGCAGGAGGGAAGTCGGTATTACGTGCGGAAGGATCGGGCCCGTTTCAATTCCAATTGCACATCGATCCTAAGTACCTCGATGCAAGAGATGTTTATCAGTTGAGTGGTTGGGTGAGTTGGAATAATCAGGTGATCTATCAACTGCGGCAACCTGTAGTAGTATCTCCGGCAAACCTGGCACAGCCAGTGGCATTGATGCTAGAGCGTGCCGCAACAACGGTTGCTGTTAATGGGACAAGCGTTCCGCCAGGCACATTTCCAGGTTTAACCACGCCAGTGAGTACTCCGTTGCAGACGCAATCGAATGGCGGAACCAACACGGTGACCGCGTCCTACCCTGCCTCTCCAGCCCTTCCAGGTGCTGTGAATACAGACGCATTGAATCAAGTATTCGTATCGCTTTTGGGGCGCCAACCCTCCAGTCGGGAACTGATTGCATGGCAGTCCTACATGCAACAAGGTCATACACTCAATGACGTTGCTGCCAAGATTATGGCGACTCCTCAATTCAAAGAACGTTATGCGACCGATGCATTATATGTTCAGCAAGTAATTCAAACGCTTACTGGCAAGTTGCCAACGAGCAATGATGTCAACTACTGGGTTGGTCGGCTACAGACTCTCGGGTCTCCGGAAAAAATGATCGCGGAGCTTTTAGCTCAGAATCGGTAAATCGCTTGCTGCCGCTCGCTTACCCTTGTGTACGCGTGTGACCAATTGGCTCCCGTCTAGACATAACAATTCTGGAGTAACCACGTGGCCAACCCTTTGGTGCTCTTAGACGCATCGCTGACCTCCGACTTATTTTTGAACTTGGAATTTCTCGAGCCAGTAAACTGGCCATCGGGATCGATCCGCAATACTTTGCGCGTCACATCTTCGAAGGACAAAAACAAAAGGGGAGACGCCTTGAGTTGTTGTGTTCGCTTGATTGCTTAACATGTTGAAACGAAGATCGCCGACAAGTCTCCATTCCTGTTCAATACGCCAGTCTCTCGAAGTGCGTCTTGCATCTCCAGATGGAGCAGTGATTTGTGATAAGCTTTCATCTTTTACAACCCTTGGGATCGGTTGAGCAAAGCACTGTTCGTCGTCGGAGAGGTTGCTAATTTGTTCAGATGGCAAATACATCACTTGGCGTGCACCGAGATGGGAAAGCCAAAGCGTTGGGATTGCGACACCATACGGCTCCCAATCCCAGCGAGCGAGATGGGATTGAAAGGTCCGCATCGCGTCCAGTTTGTCGAGTGTGTTTGCTGTGAAGCAGACGGTTGGTTGGGTTCCCCGTCGATTCAAGTTCGACGCAATGAGTCGCTGTGTGGTCAAAATCCGATAAAGAGACTCGAGGGGTGATGGCGTGGGGTTGAAAGCAAGTCGAAAGGCTTCGTCGAGCAGATCGATCGACGATTGATCCGGCCAACTCGTTTGTCTTGCCCGTGTGCAATGGATTAGATAGTTGGTATTTGAATACAGGGAATTAGGAATTGGGCCAATAGGTTGTTGCGTGTGGGGTGTAGGGCGAAGTGAGCAGGCCCACGAAGAAGATGGTGTATCATGTTCCTGAGTCCGTTCATGCGTGCGATCTGAAAACCACAGTACTGCACCCTTGCCACTGAGCTTGAGGAGAAGTTGTTTCTGTTTCGCGGTCATCGGATCCGGCACGACAATTCGGAGTGAATGGGGAGGGATGTTTGTATCAGCTAGGCGCTGGTCCAAGCAGTTCGCTACGGTTCCTCCGGGCTTGATCGAGAGAGCGAGAACCTCGTCTGCGCAGAATGCTACAACAAAATCGCTTGTGTGACGGCGATCCGATTTGACAGGATTTTCAAGTCCGAGAGAGTTTGAGAGTGCGACACGGTAGGCTGGAATCGCCAATTGTTTACAGGCGTAAAGGATGCTATCGGCGGATGGTGCCGAGTCAGGGATGAACACAACCGATTCTTTTTCTTTTGCACGACGCAACGCAAACAGCAAAGTGCTTTGCCAAGATGGGGATAAGTAGTCGTTTCTGGTAAAATGTGATGAAAGCAGGCCTATGGAATGGCGAGGCGGAAAACGGGTCGCTGTGGCAAAGGTGTTTGGGGCAAATACCAGTTGGACGTCCGCTCGAAGGCATGCCGCAAGCTTGCTTCCATAGGAGAAGTATTTGTTGGCTTCTTCCAGTGGGATAACTTCCCGTCGCCGTTCGGTTAGTGAGGGTTCCATCGCTCTGGTTCCTCAAAGGGGGTGGCTTGTTGGCACTGCGGCCTGAAAGGGGGGATTATTGGAGGCGATTTCAGCGACCCTGGGAGATGACCTATCAAGTCAAGAAAAACATGCCACGAAAATCGCGGCTATCGCTATCGAATTGGAGGAAAGGCTTCCCAAGCCACCGATGCAGACGTCTCTTGAGGGATCAAGATAGCGTACAATGTCCGAAAAGTTTCCGATTTGGTTCCGAATATTTTTTAGAGCGGATCGTCATGTTTGAAGGCAAGGAAATCACTGCTGGGGATGCATCTTCTGAGGGAGTCGTGTCGGCGACCAAGAAGTTCTACGGATTGGCTAGCCAAGAGATTTCGAAAGTATTTGTTGGTCAGGACGAATTGGTGACCACGGCTTTGATCGCGTTAGTCTCAGGGGGGCATGTGTTGATCGAGGGCGTTCCCGGGTTGGGAAAGACCCTTTTCGTAAAGACACTGGGGCGTGTTACGGGTTGTCAGTTCGGTCGAATCCAATTCACGGCAGATTTGATGCCATCGGACGTCACCGGTGCACCCATTTTCGACATGAAGACACAGGACTTTCGTTTCAGGCCTGGCCCAGTTTTCACGCAGTTGTTGTTGGCCGATGAGATCAACCGTTCCCCTGCGAAGACCCATGCTGCACTATTAGAGATCATGCAGGAGTCCAGGGTAACCATCGATGGAGTAACGCATTCAGTTCCTCAACCTTTTCTTGTATTTGCGACGCAGAACCCGTTGGAGAGTGAAGGGACGTATTCGCTCCCGGAGGCACAGTTGGATCGCTTCATGTTCAAGGCGGTTGTCGGATATCCCTCGGAAGAAGAAGAGGTTCGGGTATTAGACATGCATTCACGACGCGTGGATGTAGACAAGCTTCTCGAGTCACAAGTCAACAACGTATCAGATGCAGGGCATATTGTTCGTTTAATGAACGAGGTCGCTTCGGTGCGTGTGGAGGAAAAACTACTGAGCTATATCAACCGTATCGTCCGCACAACTCGCAATTGGCCAATGTTTCACCTCGGAGCTTCGCCCCGCGCTGGGTTAGCCCTTGTGCAGGGCGCGAGGGCTTTAGCGGCGTTTCGGGGCAGAGACTATGCAATTCCAGACGATGTGATAGAGATCGTCATGCCGGCGTTACGGCATCGTGTCGTCTTAGCTGCGGAAGCTGAAGTCGAGGGTATTGCGGTGGATCACGAATTGCAGAGCTTACTCAAGACTATAGACGTACCTCGCATGTAGAGGGTTTGAAGAGATTCCGGAAATGCCATCGGTCGATGCTGTAGCAAAATGGTTGTTTTGGGCTCCATGGTTAGGGCTTCTGACCATTCTATTCCCGCTGCTGTTACTTGGGTTGCTCCGCAAGATCTTCCCAACACAGAAGATGATTTGGACGGTGCTTGGTTTGTCTCTTGCATCCCTCGCAATCGTCTTGTTACCGCTGGTGTTTGCTTGGGGGAGCCCAACAGAGCGTTCTAGCTGGGCAACAACGTTGCAATCGAACTCCGGTCTGCTTGTGCCATTTATAGGTGTCTTAGACCTTGTGGTACTTGTGGTCTTGTGCATCGATTTGGTAACGATTGCAATGCCTGTTGGTGTGAAAGTACGTCGGCAGATGCTCGGTAGTGGATCCTTAGGGGCGACGCACAAAGTAACGTTAGAGATAGAGAATTGGGGAAAGCGGCAGCAGCGCATGATTGTTCGTGATGATCTACCTGCTGACATGCAGGCAAATCCAAGCGATCAGGAAATTACTTTGGACTCCGGCAAGCGTGCGGAGTTGCATTATCAGCTACGGCCAAATCGCCGGGGAGCATTTCGGTTTGAATGCGTTTACGTTCAGTTATGTAGTTTACTTGGTTTTTGGAAGCGGTATGTCGATTTGGAATGCGAGAGTTTGTTGTCCGTTTATCCGAACATGCAGCAGCTACGTGAGTATGCGCTATTGGCGAAAACCAACCGGCTGAGCCTTATCGGCGTGCGAACTACGAGGCAAATTGGACAAGACAACAACTTCGAGCGGCTGCGTGATTATTCGTTGGACGATAACTACAAACACATGGATTGGCGTGCAACAGCTCGGCGAGGCAAGTTGACCGTTAAAGAATTCCAGCAGGATAAGAGCCAACGAATTGTATTTTTGCTTGATTGCGGAAGGCTTATGACTAATCAATATCGCGGTCTGAGTCTGCTCGATTATGCAATGAACTCGATTCTGATGATGAGTTATGTCGCCCTTCAGCAAGGAGATTCTGTAGGGATGGTCTGCTTTTCGAATCGGGTGGAAAAGGTAGTGCCGTTGCGAGGTGGTACAAGGCAGATGAATCATCTTTTACACGGTCTCTTTGACCGATTCCCCAGCATGGTGCAATCGAATTTCGAAGAAGCATTCTTGCAATTTTCCAAGTCGATTCGCCGCCGAACGTTGGTGGTCTTGATCACAAACGTGATCGACGATACGACTGCTGCTCAAGTGACAGGTTATCTGTCGACGCTCAAGCCCAGGCACCTACCCGTTTTGTGTCTGTTGAGGGATCGCCGTGTTTTTGAAATGGCTGACAATCCGGCCTTGGAAGACGACATTTTGTATCCAAGTGCGGCCGCAGCGCAAATCCTGCTTTGGAGGCACGAATTGCTGCAAAAAGTCAAGGATTCCGGTGCCCTTGTGGTAGATGCGTTCCCAGATCAATTGACGTCCGCTATGGTCAATCGTTATCTTGAAGTCAAAGCCAAGCACATGCTGTAGGTTTTCCTTCCTGCGAAATAGTTGCGATGCCTCTTGAGAATTCTGCTGTTGATTTGCCTTGCGACTCGAACACAACTACCCAGCCCTGGGAGCTGGTCGATCGATTCGGACGCCGACATACATCGCTCCGGGTAAGCGTCACGGATGCTTGTAATATTCGGTGCCAATACTGCATGCCAGCGGTGGTGAAAGGTTTTTTGCCGCAAGACAAGCTTTTATCCTATGAATCGATCGCCTATGTGATTGGTGTCTTGGCAAAAGCGGGGATACGGAAGGTGCGATTGACTGGCGGAGAGCCGTTGATGCGTCCCAATCTGGAACAACTTGTCCAGCAACTGCGACGTGTCCCTGGGTTAACGCAAATTGCGATGACAACCAATGGGATGATGCTCAGCGATCAGATCGATGCATTGGTGCAGGCTGGATTGACTCATGTGAATATTTCGCTCGATACTCTACGGGAGCCTGCATTTCGGGTGATTTCGAGGCGGGATGGGTTAAACAAAGTACTGGAGGGAATTGAGGCAGCAGTCCAAAGTACACTCCAAGTGCGTATCAACGCTTTAGTGCTTCGAGGAATCAATTTGGAGGATTGTATTCCCCTTGTGCATTACGCTCGAAATCTCGGAGTCGTGATTCGATTTATCGAATTTATGCCGTTGGATGCGAGCCGAAACTGGAGCGGAGAGCAAGTTGTCACCGGTGAGGAATTGCGTCGTGTCGTCGAACAGGAATTCGGTCCTCTGTTTCCCACCATCAACACCGATCCGTCTCAGCCTGCTCGCGATTACTCATTCAAGGATCGGATAGGAGGGATCGGGTTTATCGATCCTGTATCAAAACCGTTTTGCTCACAATGCAATCGATTGCGATTGACCGCCGATGGGAAATTTCGCAATTGCCTATTCGGGAAGGAAGAATGGGATGTGAAAAGTTTGCTGGATGACGATTCGGGGAACGACAAAACAGCCGCGATTTACCAGCTTGTGCGAAGCTGTGTGATCGAAAAACACCCTTCCCATGGCATTTCCCAGACCGGATTTCAACCTCCGGAACGGGCGATGTATCAGATCGGCGGTTGACGGACGCGGAGAATGAGGTATCAACAGCATCGCAAACGGCGAAATCTAGCGATTTAAGAAGAGAAAGTGACCGAGGTATCATGAAACAATACGATGTGTGCGGCTTGGGAAATGCGATTGTTGATATTTTCCTCCAACTCTCTGACGACGATTTTGCCAAGCTTCAGTACGAACGCGGGACAATGCGCTTGGTGGAGCTTGATGATCAGAAAGCGCTCTTCGCTCAGTTCGCCAACGGTAAGCACGATCTGCAACTCGTCAGTGGTGGGTCCGTAGCCAATTCCACCATTGCGGTATCACAACTCGGCGGAAAGGCTGCCTTCATCGGATGCGTGGGAGATGATCGATATGGCTTGCATTACACCGAAGAATTTAACGATCTCAAGATTCATATCGGTAACCCTGTTATGGTCGGTGAGAGTACCGGTACGAGTGTCGTTATCATTACTCCCGATGCGGAAAGGACGATGCGGACCTGTTTGGGTGTCGCAAGCCATTTAACCGACCGGCACGTTGATGAAGATCGGATTGCGAAATCAACTTGGTTATTCATCGAAGGTTATGTATTCGCGAACCCAGAAACTGGCCAGCACGCGATTCGTAAAGCGATCGAGGTTGCAAAGCGACACGGTACTAAAATCGCTGTTACATGCTCGGAGGCTTTCGTCCCTGCCGCATTTTCCGAACCGTTCCATGAAGCTCTGCGGCAGACCGATCTCCTATTCTGCAACGCACCTGAATCGATGGCGGTCACGAAGACCGATAGCACTACTGCTGCCTTCGAAGCTTTAAGGGCAATGGTTCCAAACTGTGTTGTAACCGATGGCCCGCACGGAGCGTTTGTCCGATATGAAGGAGAAGAGTCCCATGTTCCAGCTTTCGCTTGTCATCCAAAAGATCTAACCGGGGCAGGGGATATGTTCGCGGGCGCATTCCTCTACGGTATTACTCATGGTTACGATCCGACAGTAGCGGCCAGAGGTGCGAACTTCCTTTGCTCCAAAGTGATCAGTCAAGTTGGTGCGAGATTGCAGGATGATGCAGTACGATTGTGGCAAGAAGGAATAGAGCACTTCCGAGCCGATGACGTCGGCGGCTGATAGGAGGTCGTCGTTCACGTGAATGGTCGTGTGCGAGGCCTTGTCCTGAACGAGGCCTTGTCCTGAACGAGGCCTTGTCCTGAACGAGGCTTCTGCTTGCACAAATAAGACCATGTTCTAATTGTGTTGGCCGTAACCAAACAGTTGCGTAGGAATAGAGTCGTTTGCGACGATTTTATTACGTACCGCCCACACCGCAGCCTGCGTGCGGTCCGTCACGCTAAGCTTGCGCAGGATGTGCTGAACGTGTTCTTTGACTGTCTCATAACTGATTTTCAAC
>JBIJCS010000127.1:0-10035 GCA_044344575.1 Pirellula sp.
TATGACCAATGCTGAATTGGATACCCCCTTGGATTTCAACGGCCCGGGACGTGTCGGATGCTTGGGACTCGGTACCGCCGCTGTCGTGGTAATCGATGACCAAACAAGCATGGTCGATGTACTGTACAACTCTTGCCGATTCTACGCACATGAATCCTGCGGCCAATGCACCCCTTGCCGCGAAGGCACCGCTTGGTCTACCAAAATCCTCGAAAGAATCCGTCAAGGAAAAGGAAAACTCAGCGATATCGACCTGCTCCTCGAAATTTCAAATTCCATCGGTGTGATGCCCGGAACCACGATCTGCGGTCTCGCCGACGGTGCCGCTTGGCCGATCAAAACCGCCATCGCAAAATACCGAAGCGAGTTTGAAGAGTACATCAAGAGCGGACGCAAGAGCGAAAGCGCTGCGTTGGCGCACGCACACTAATATTCCCGTTGGATACATTGATTCAGTTATCACCTTTTTTCGGAAGTGACACCCGTGGTCAAGGTTAAAGTCAACGACATCGAGATCGAAGCGGATCCCAAGGACAACTGCATCTTGGCAGCTCGAAAAGCTGGCGTTGAGATCCCTCACTATTGCTGGCATGAATCCCTATCCGTAGTCGCTTCCTGCCGTATGTGCTTGGTCGAAGTCGGTGAGACCAAGCCCGACGGAACCGTCGCAATGGGGCCAAAACTTGTTCCCGGTTGCCAAACCCCGATCAAAGAAGGCACAGTCATCCGCACCGACTCTGCCAAGGTAAAAACTTCCCAACAAATGACCCTTGAGCTCCTGCTGCTCAACCACCCTTTGGATTGCTCAATCTGCGACCAAGCTGGGGAGTGCTATCTACAAGATTACACTTACAAATACGGCAAAGCTCAAAGCCGCTTGGATGAACCCAAACTCCAACGGATGGACAAGTACCATATTGGGGACCAAATTGCGCTCTTTACCGATCGCTGCGTGATGTGCACACGCTGCGTGCGATTTACTCGCGAAATCGCTGGAACCGCGGAACTACAAGTCGTAGCCAGAGGCTCACACGAAGAGATCGATGTGTTTCCAGATGAGCCATGCAATAATAAACTCGCTGGAAATGTCGTCGACCTGTGCCCCGTGGGAGCCTTATGCAGCAAAGACTTCCTCTACAAGAAACGTGTTTGGTGGCTCAAACACGGTGAGAGCGTCTGCACGGGTTGCTCTACCGGCTGTAGCATCCATGTCGATCAAAACGACAACAAGGTTTACCGATTACGCCCCCGTGAGAACCCACAAGCCCAAGGGCATTTCATGTGCGATGACGGTCGGTTTGGATTCAAGTACATCCATGACGAGCGTCGCCTAAAATATCCGAAAGTGCTCAAAGGTCCCGACGTCGCAAACCACAAGGTCAACAAGGCAGGAATCCCTGAGGACTTGGCCTTCGGAGACACCTGGCCAGCCGTATTGGGGGAAACGCGCAAGCGAATTCAGAATGCAATCCAGAATGATCCTTCCGGATTTGTAGCAGTCCTCTCTCCCTTCATGACCGTTGAAGAAGCATACTTGCTTGCGTCAATGGTCAAGGGATTTGATGCGAGAGCTCGTTTGGTTCTAGGTCCAGTCCCCGTGGTCGGTCAAGACGATCAGTACCCGAAAGGCCCAAAGGGTGAAGCACCTGCAGCGAACAAAGTAAAGTTCACGATTCGCGCAGAGAAGTGCCCGAATCGTTTAGGAGTCGAAGCAATCCTCAAGCACTTTGAAGGCTCCGTCACGCGTGTCGAATCCTTGCCCCCCTCCGCAGCAAGTGCTTGGTATGTGGTAGGTGGATATAGCGCAGGCTGGGTTACCGAAGCGGTCGACCGAGCCATCGGCACACCTTCCCTCCTCATCGTTCAAGACATCTTCCCCTCACCCCTCTCCGAGCGTGCAGATATCGTCTTAGCCGCAGGCAGCTTTGCAGAGCGTGACGGAACATACGTCAACCACGCTGGATTGGCCCAAGCCGCACACGCAGCGATCAGACCACCGGAAGAAGCTCGAGCGGACGGCCGGATCTTGATGGAATTGGCAGGGCGAACCGGTTTGTTTAATGCGATGGCATTGCGTAAAGAAATTGGCGCAGCGATCAATGAGCTGTCCGTGATTTCCGTTGGAGATCTCGGCGAGCATGGAGTGCGATTAACCAAACACGCTGTAGCAGCGATGAAATAAGCACTTCAAAAATCGGAAAACAAGGAACACGAAATGATTCAATACCTCAAAGACGCATGGCCAACCCTTTGGCCGATCCTTGCTGCGATAGCGATTATCCTCGCCGTCGTTCCGTTCTTGGGTCTGTACATGACCTTCATCGAACGAAAGATCGCCGCTTACGTCCAAGACCGAGTCGGTCCTAACCGAGTCGGACCGTTTGGATTGTTCCAAGCGGTTGCGGACGGGATCAAGATCTTCTTGAAAGAACAAATCATCCCGGACCATGTCTACACGACGTTGTACTTCATTGCACCCACCTTTAGCCTGATGACGGCTATGTTCGCCCTGGTTGTGATGCCATTCGGCCCCGTTGCCGCAGACTACAAAGATGGATTCCGATTTATCGTTGCTCCAGGCGTTGACATCGGCATCCTTATGATGGTCGCTATCAGCTCACTCTCCGCTTACGGAATCATCGTCGGAGGATGGGCTTCAAACAACAAGTATTCTGTCTACGGTGCGATTCGCTCCTGTGCACAGTTCATCAGTTATGAAATCCCCCTCGGTCTCTCCTTGATCGGCGTGATCGCCATCACCGGTTCGCTGAACATAGAAAAAATTGTCGCCGCACAATCGACTAGCTTGCTCGACTGGAATGTCTTCTGGCAACCACTGGCACTGTTGGTCTTCTTCACCAGCGCCCTTGCTGAAACCAACCGACTCCCTTTTGACTTGCCTGAATGCGAACAAGAATTAGTTGGTGGATTCCACACCGAATATAGTGGTATCAAGTTCGTCCTTTTCTTTTTGGCCGAATACACCCACATCGTTACGGTCAGCTTCTTGACCGTTTTACTTTTCTTCGGAGGATGGCACTTCCCAGGCCTTCCTGGCCCAGCAGGAGCTTCCGTCGTCGTGCTACTCCTCGGTCTGCTCGTACTCCTAATCAAAGTATCCATGGTGATCGGATTGATCATGCTGTTGCGATGGGCCCTGCCTCGCTTCCGATTTGATCAGTTAATGGGACTGGCTTGGAAAGGCTTAATTCCACTAGCTCTTGCCAATCTCGTCGGTGTCGCAATTGTACTTACCTTAGGGTTGCCAAAACACTTGCTGCTTATCACCGCATTTCTTCCGTTAGCAGCAGCCTACTACAGTGCAGCGAAATTTAACCAGTCATTTTCTACAGAGAATTCTCTGCGAGCGGGTTTGTCACGAAAGCAAGCGGTGTCGTATGAGTGAGACCAAGAAAAAGAAGTCCGTCAAATGGGGTGAAGAGCCCAAACTAAGCGTACTCGATGCGCTGTATTTGCCAGCGATCGCGTCCGGATTGGCTACGGCTATTCGTCACGCGGTCTCGGGAAAACCGATGACTCGGCAATATCCAGAAGTCGAACCGGAAATTCCGCCCAATTACCGAGGAGTTCACCGACTCAATCGCGACGAAGAAGGACGGGTCAAATGCGTGGCATGCTACATGTGCCAAACCGCTTGCCCTGCCAACTGCATCGAAATCATCGCCGCTCCAGCACCCAAAGACGATCCGCATTGGAAAGATCGCGATAAGTTCCCCGCGACCTTCACGATCGACGAATTGCGATGCATCTATTGCGGCATGTGCGAAGAAGCATGCCCGGTGGATGCAATCGAACTTACAAGCATTTACGATCTGACAGGAATGACCCGGGAAGAAATGATTTTCGACAAAGAGAAACTCTTGTCGGTTTTCGATGAAACCGTTCAATCCGGACGCGACCCGGTCAGAACCCATCGCGGAGTCCTTGGACCTGCTGCCGTGACCGCTCCTACTGCAAAAGATGCTCCGCCTCCTCCAGGACGCGGACGACATGGTTAGTCGATCGATAGGTCGAGCATTGATTATCGAATGAATCTAAGAGGCAAAACGTGAATCCCTTATCTATCGACCCGAGTCGACTACCGGTAGTATCCGGCGAACAGATTCCGGGAAGTTTATCGCAAGCCATGTTGCTTGTGATTCTTCTCGGTGCTGCCGCTTATTTACTGCTGCAACATGGCGTGGTGAAGTCCAAAGCCATCCTCGCTGCTGGCCTAGGAGTCTTTGCTCTCGCCGTTGCTCTGGCATTTAGCGTTATCCCTCTACAACTAGACGCCGTAGTTCGGATGTGCTTCAGCGTTCTTGCTGTCGGAGGAGGATTGGCCTTTATCACAGCCAGAGAACCTGTTCATGCGGCCCTGGGGTTTGCCACCGCTGTCCTATCATCGTGCGGCGTTCTCTTTATGCAATCCGCATACTTCATCGCTGCCGCAACAATGATCGTCTACGCCGGTGCAACCATCATCATCTTTTTGTTTGTGTTGATGTTCGCCCAAAAAAGCAAATTGCGAACCTACGATATCCAACTGACCAACCCGGTGATTGCAACGGTGGTCGCCGCAGCCTTGATGTTCGCTGTCGCTTGGAGCGTTGCTGAGCCAGGCGAAGTCCTGCCAATCAAAGTCGACCTCACACGCCCCTACAGCTTGGCAATGCCTGGAGATGCTCCTGGGGTAAACATGCCACCGACGGCTCAACCTGAAATGACTGCTCAAGAACTAGAAGCCTTCACACCAGCGAAAACCTCTGGCTTGGGACGTTCGATGTTTACGGATTACCTGCTGGCAGTAGAACTCGCAGGAACCGTACTGTTGGTTGCCACAATCGGTGCGATTGTTTTGGCTCAAAGAACGGAAAGGGGTGCAGCGTGAACTATTCCGAAGCCCACAATTTATTGTTGCTAGGTGGCATCCTCTTCGCGATCGGCTTGATCGGTTTCTTAACCCGACGATCCCTGATCCTGATGTTTCTCTCCCTCGAAACAATGCTCTCAGGCGTCAGCTTAAACCTGATTGTCTTTTCGAAAATGCACCACAATTACCAAGGCCAAATCTTGGCTGTTATGGTACTGACCATCGCCGCTTGCGAAGCAGCCATCGCTCTAGCCATGGTCGTTTCCTTATTCCGACGAAAACCAACGCTGGACGTCCAAGCCTGGGACGAACTGAGCGAAACAATTGTCCCTCGCTCGCTGGATGAAGACTTCGAAGGATTCGCAAAAGAAGAACACTACCCCAAATTGGTTCCTGCCGGACTCGATCCATTGGACCAGCCGATGCCCGGTGCATCGCAAGCCGTACTGGAGAAAACAACTGGTACTTTGTCCGGGGGTGCTACCGTAAACGCGGAGGTCAATCAACGTGTCTAACTTGGAATTGTTCGCCTGGCTGGTTCCAATCGCCCCTCTGATCGGATGTATCGTTTGCGCGATCCTCTCGTTTCGGGGTGATACGCGCGTCGCGCACTTGCCAGCTATTACCTCCCTATTGGTCTCTGCCCTGTGCGCACTTGCGATCCTCTTTCAATGGAATTCGGAAAGCTCCGACACAGGCTTTGCATTAGTCGAAGGATATCGCTATCTGCAGATCGGTAGCGTGAACCTGAACCTCACCCTTCGGATCGATACCCTCTGCTTGACACTTCTGTCTGTAGTGACCTCGATCTCGGCAATGATCGCAATCTACTCGAAAGGGTATATGCACGATGATCCGGGTTACGCACGCTACTTCGCAGTCTTCTGCGGGTTCGTCTTCTCGATGACCATGTTAGTTCTCTCCCATAACCTTCTGATGATGTACGCTTTCTGGGAAGGTGTAGGAACGTGTAGCTATCTCTTGATCGGATTCTGGTTCCGCAAACCATCCGCTGCTCGTGCGGCAACCAAAGCATTTCTGGTCAACCGTATCGCTGACACGGCCTTCCTTTTCGGAATCCTTCTGCTGAGCTACGCCATCGGCCACACCGATGTCGGCGCGGGCAAAGATTTTTTCTCGCGATTAGACTTCCAAACGATTTTTGATGCAGCCCCCGTACTCGCCGCCAAAGACAACTCCCTGGTAACCCTCATCGGATTCCTTCTGATGATCGGAGCGATCGGCAAGTCCGCTCAATTCCCATTCCACGTTTGGTTGCCTGACGCGATGGAAGGCCCAACCCCTGTCTCAGCACTGATCCACGCGGCGACCATGGTCACGGCTGGAGTCTACCTGATGGCTCGCCTCGCTCCATTCACTACCCATACGCCTTCGGTCCTGATCACCGTCGCTTGGCTCGGCGGAATCACATCCCTGATCGCTGCAGTGATGGCGTTGTATCAAGACGACCTCAAGCGAGTTTTGGCATACTCGACAGTTAGCCAACTAGGGTACCTTTTTATGGCACTCGGTACCGGTGCGGTTAAAGACCTGATGACGGTCGCCGTCGTTGCCGCAATGTTCCACCTTGTCACACACGCCTTCTTCAAAGCCCTTCTGTTTTTGTCGGCTGGAAATGTCATGCACGCGATGGGTGACGTGATCGACATGCGGGAATTCTCCGGTCTCAAAAAAGTATTACCCAAAACCAATATCCTGTTCGCAATCGGTGCTGCAGCTCTCGCTGGCGTTCCCCTCCTCTCTGGCTTCTTTAGTAAAGACGGCGTCCTGGGCGTTTTGGTCGAAGCTGGAAACGATACGATGGTCGGCGGTCACTTCACCGTGCTCCTAGGAATCGGTTTCATCACCGCACTGCTTACCGCTACTTACACGGCAAAAGCCTATTTTAAAACATTCCACGGGGTCGAAAAAATCCCTGCCGCAGCGGGACATCATGCACACGAAGCCAGTGGTGTCATGCTCGCTCCCATGGCTGTCCTCGCAGTAGGTGCCTTGGTTATAGGTGGACTATTAGGCCCAACAGGAAGAATTTCGGAGTACGTCTCGCTAACCCCTTGGCTACACCATCACGAACATCACGAACCGATGTGGCTATTGGCTACTTCGTCCCTGATCGCCATCGCAGGTGTCTTCTTAGGATACGGTTTGAGCCGTCGAGAACCTTCCTCGGATGGATTGTTGAAATTGGTTGCTGACTTTGGGCGTAACCGACTATACATCGACTGGCTATACGAACGAATGGTGGTCGAACCTATGCTTTGGGTCGGTCGCCTACTGACATGGTTTGATGCAACAGTCATCGGTTCCTTGACCGAAATGATCGCGGGACTGCCACGCGTCTTGGGACTCGCCGGTCAACGCATCCAAACGGGTCGTATTCCCGCTTACAGTTTCCTCACCGCAGTCGGCATCGCTGCGGTTGCGATTTGGATTGTCACGAGAGCGAATTGGTAACCATGAATATCTTGATCCCACTTCTTGTCTTGGTTCCCTTCGCCGCAGCACTCGTGATTTTTAGCTCCGGTGCTCGCGCAAAGGCTATGGTCGCATTCGGTGTGCTCGCCGCATTCCTCACGCTGCTGCTCAGTATCGGCTTGGTCGTTCAAGTGCATCAAGCACCATTGATCGAAGGTAGCTCCGGATCGATTGCCCCACGAGTGCAGTTCGCCCCGGACGCCCTTCGAATTGCATTGCCAGTTTCTGTAGATGGCCAAGCCATCCAGTGGAAGCTTCTGTTCGGTGCCGACGGAATTTCCTCCCTGATGGTTCTCCTGACCGGCATCGTAGGGTTCTTCACCGTCTGGTTGGCAAGTTATCAAATCACGAATCGCACAGCGACTTACATCGGATTGCTCCTCGCATCCATCTCGATGCTCATGGGAGTTTTCCTCTCCATGGATCTTCTGTCGTTTTACTTGTTTTTCGAAGCGGTCTTGATCCCTCTGATCTTATTGATCCAAGGTTGGGGCAATGGCGAAGCCCCAGCGGCATCCGCCCGACGGTTTTTGCTTTTTACGCTAGCCGGTAGTATCCCGATGGTCATCGGATTGATCTCGCTGGCAACATCTCCCGTGCGTTTTGGACACGAGTCGACGGTTTCGCTTCCTGCCCTTTCAGAAATCGCTGCCACGGCAATGAACGGCTCCACTGCCGTAACGTCGCACGACTCTTGGACAGTTTGGTTGCTACTTCTTGGTTTTGGGATCAAGCTAGCGATATTGCCATTGCATACTTGGCTTCCAACGACCTACGCCGCAGCACACCCAAACACGACCTCACTGATCGCTTCGGTTGTTGCCAAACTTGGCCTATACGGCATTCTTCGAATCGTTATTCCTTTGACTCCTGCCCCTTTGTCGTACGAAGCGCAAATGGTCATCGGAACCCTCGGAGCCATCGCCATCGTCTACGGCGCAATGATCGCTTTGACCAAAGACAATCTTCGTCACGTCCTAGCTTACAGTTCGCTCTCTCACGTCGGCTTCATCACCCTCGGATTAATGAGCTTGACCAAAGAAGGACTCGGCGGTGCTGCGTTGCAGATGTTTAATCACGGATTGATCACCGCCGCCATGTTCTGGATTCTTTCAATGCTCGAGGAACGCAGAGGTACCATTTCACTCGCCAACGAAGATCGTGGTATGGCAGCACAGTATCCGAAATTAGCTGTCCTCCTGGTCTTCTTCACCCTTGCTGGTGCAGGGCTCCCCGGCCTCAACGGATTTGTCGGTGAATTGCTAACCATGACCGGCATGATGCGAGTATGCGGAACCTTGGTCGCTATCGCTGTCCTCGGTACTGTCCTCGGTGCTTGGTACGGTTTGAAAATCGTCCAACGCCTCCTTTTCGGTAGCAATGGTCACACCGTTGACCTGCACCACCACCCAAAGGGTGCAATGGATTTGGCACAACGTGAATGGTTGCCACTGGTCGCTGTCGCTTTCTTGTGCCTCTACATAGGCTTGTTCCCCATGCGAACCATGAAACTGTTTCAACCAGATACCGACCGCTTGGCCACTTGGGTCGAACCGGTCTCCAAGCAAGCACACCCCAAAATGGATGTCCTGGCTTCCAACTCAGGAGCTCAATAGGCCTTCGCCTGTGAGTGAACAACATAAGTACGTAGCGAACGAGCAAGTAAGAAAAAGCGAGAGAATACCGTGGATGCCATCCAAAGCATAAAGGCCGCCGCTAGTCACCTGACTCCTGAAATCGTTTTGCTCATCGGCGGTTCGCTGGTCATGAGCGCTTCGGTGTTTCAACGTAAACGAGAACGGGAAGACGTCCACTCGGATCGATCGATGTACGCAGCGGCTTCCCTGATCTGCTTGCTCCTCGCCATGCTCACTAGCTTCTGGCGAGGTGTGCCGCAATTAGCTCCCGACGCATTCGGCCTGTTTCGATTTGATGCAACCGCCCTGGCCTCCGAACGCTTGACGTTTCTCGGAGGACTGATCCTTATTCTTATGTCCTGGTCGACCGCCCCGAAAGGACGAATGGCCGAGTATTACGGGGCTTTGCTGATCATCCTCGCTGCAATCCCCATCGTCGGTGCTTCAAACGACCTCGTTTCGCTCTTCCTAGGACTTGAACTCGTTAGCATTCCAACATACGTGCTTCTGGGAATCGTAAAATCAGACAACACTGGGCTTGAAGCTGCGCTCAAGTACTTCATGCTCTCCGCATTTGCGTCCTGCTTCTTCTTGCTGGGAATTAGCTACTTGTACGGTTTTTGTGGATCAACCAATTTGATGGTAATCCAAGCCGGCTTTGGAGAAGGTAAACGACTGATGGCCTTGGGCCTTCTGCTTGCAATGTGTGGACTAGCTTTCCGAATCACTGCAGTTCCCTTTCACTTCTACGCACCCGACGTGTTCGACGGAACCTCCGTTACCCTCGCGGGCGCAATGAGCTACCTTCCAAAGGTCGCTGGATTTGTGGCTCTAATTCGATTGATTGGTGCCGGAAATCTCAGCCAGGGTGCAAGCTCCGTTATTGTTCCAGTACTACTCGTCTGCGCGGCTCTAACCATGTGCATCGGTAACGTACTTGCTGTCGCCCAGAATAACCTCCGTCGAATGATGGCTTACTCCAGCGTCGCACACACGGGCTACCTCCTCTTGGCCTTGGTTGCGTTGATT
>JBIJCS010000617.1:0-2711 GCA_044344575.1 Pirellula sp.
AGAACATTCGAATCGTACGCGACGAACTATTCGAAGGCGGATGAATATCGGAAATCGACGAACCATGCAATGCACCCAATTCGCGGAATCGTGCGATTTGGCAATTGAGACTTTTCCGCCGCGACTGGGTGATAGCGAACGTTAGATGCTCAAAGAAAGGACTCTCAGGTGGCGTTTCCCGCAAATCAACTACGACCATTTGGCGGCGAGATTTACTGCCACATTTTTGAGAATCAACTTACCGGCGTAGCTCGCGACGCGTATTGGTCGGTCACGATTGATTTCGCGCCGCTCGTCTACGGCAAGGATACATTCCGCTGCAATGCAATGGTCGAATGGTTGCAACTTGGAAAAGGCGACTTCCGGAACATTAGACAACACAGGATCAATTTGCCCGATGCATCTCATGCGGAAGCCTCGTTTTACATGACAGAGCATGACAATGCATCATCGACATCAATGTTGCTGAGTTACATTGACAATGATCGATTCCGCGTTGAACTTGAAATGATTGTGGACTTTCACGGATACTTTGGCGGCGATGCTAATCCCGCTATGCGCGTGGCAGCATCGACGGAACTACAGTTTACTGGATTAATCGTCGTGCCAGGAAACCTAGATCCTAAACCTACGGACGAAGCTGCTGTAATCAGCACTGCTTCGCAGTTCCTTGACCTATCTGGCTACGACCCACCGTTAAATCAAGGGTTTCGCTACCTTTTCCGTCCCAAGAACCGCAAATAAATCGGGTAAGGATGCCCGTTTCCGGGCACCCTCCCCACAACACCGATTCTCTCACCACTCCACCATCACCTTCTTCGCCCCTGACGCCCTCGCAAAATCATCCTCAGTAACCAGCAGGTAACTCTGCTGTGCGATACGCGGTGAGTTGCCAAGCCACGAGCAGACCACATGCAGTGGGAACTCGCGTTGGAGCTCGGTTTGTCTGCTGGCCCGCATCGAGTGGAACAATCGTGGCCAACCCGAGACTCCGGCACGGCGCAACAGTCGCTGCATCTCGCTGCATAGGTTCGAATTCTTCCATCCCATCGCCGTGTTGGCTGCGGCGCGATACTGCGGTGCAGCGACCACGTATTCACTCTTGTCTCCGAAGATCTCGAAGGCTTCGTCGAGGATCGGTCGAAGCTCCGGAAAGATCGGGCAGCTGCGAATGCCACGGCCTTCGTGGTGTTCTACCTTCGGCTCCGGGATACTCATCCTTTTCAGTTCCCAGTCGTTGATCGCCCCTCGGCGAGAACTCGTTGCAGCAAATATCTATTGAGCAACGCTTGATCCCTATCTTAAAGTCAGGGATACTTGATTCGATGAGACGGCTTGTAATCGTATGTGTTGCAGAAAAACAGAGACAATTACCGAAACCAAAGAAAAGTTAGAAGGACACTGTGCTGACGCTTGAATCCGAGCTTCGCGAACTTGTGCAACGTTTCAATGAAGCGAAAATAGAGTACGCATTGTGCGGAGGAATGGCTGTCGCTCTCCATGGCTATCCTCGATTCACAAAAGACATTGATTTTTTGATCCCGTCTGAGTCGCTCAACCGAGCAAAAGAAGTTGCAGCGGAAGCCGGTTTTCTTGACGAGTCAGGCCAAATTCCGTTCCCCGACTCTGATGTTTATCGTATGCTCAAGATTGAGGGTACTGAATACCGAATCCTTGACTTGCTGGTACCAAAACGATTGGACACGGTTGCTTGGACCCACCGACAATGGTTTGACTGGAATGGACTTCCCATTTGCTCGGTATCGAGAGACGGTTTGATTGAAATGAAACTTGCCGCTGGGCGAGATATCGATCGAATCGATATCAAACAACTTGGGTTTACGGATGATGAATAGCGGACTAAATCACAAGCGGTTTTCAAATTGCAACGCAGTGGACATGTCGAGTTCTGCGATTTCAAGTCGCCTTCGAGAGGTGAGCGAACTTCATCAACTCGGATTATCACTAGCGAGAGCAAAGCCGATGGCAAACGCACCTCAGTCGCCTCGAAAGAACGAGACTGCCACCTCGAAGTCGTCGAACGAAACACCTCCAACATGCCATCCAACGGACGCCTGAGATACCCGTTGCCGTGCACCCTTCCCAAACCACCGATTGACTCCTCCCTCCACCATCACCTTGTTCGCCCCAGTCACCTTGGCGAAATCATCCTCGGTCACCATCAGGTAACTCTGCTGGACGATCCGCGGCAAGTTACCAAGCCACGAGCACACCACTTGCAGTGGGAAGTCGCGTTGCAATTCCGTCTGCCTGCTAGCCCGCATCGAATGAAACAATCGTGGCCAACCCGAGACGCCGGCGCGGCGAAGCAGTCGCGTCATTTCGCTGCGTAGGTTGGCATTCTTCCAACCCATCGCCGTGTTAGCAGCGGCTCGGTACTGCGGTGCGGCAACCACATATTCGCTCTTATCACCGAAGATCTCGTGCGTGTTAAGCAGCGATTGGAGCGACCTGTTTGTGCAACCAAAAACTAGTTGGGAAGATCGAGAGAAACCCGAAAACCGATAGGGAGAAACTCGAAACCGTCAAATGTTGGCGCAGTGGCGGTACGATTGGCCGAACGAAGATAGTCAGGGCTATAGTTCACACTGCCTCCACGGTAGACGCGGTCCGTTCCCGAGCGAGGTCCTTGGGGATCAGTTACATTCTTACGGGAATAAACTTCATACCAATCAGCAACCCATTCCCAC